>NZ_JBFAKG010000051.1:0-75268 GCF_040655595.1 Saccharopolyspora sp. NPDC050389 | reverse complement strand
CTTCAGCGAGTGGACGAAAGCCGGGTTATGGCGCAGGTTGCATCGTTCGGTACTCGATGAACTCGGTAGCCAGGGAATGATCGCCCAAAAGACTCACGGCCGGCGTGTGTGAGCCGGGGTCAGCCTCGGGGCTTGGCGTAGGTCGCGTCGGTCGCCCAGGATTCCGCCACCTCCGACCACGGGGCGGTGCTGGACAGCAGCGCGATCGCCGCGGTCTTGAGTTCCGCCGGTTCGCCGGTGAGCAGCGTCGTCAGGTCTTCCAGGCCCGGGTTGTGGCCCACCACGACCGTCGTCATGACCGAGGGCGGTACCTCGCGGAGCACCGCCAGGAGCTCGCGGGCCGAGGCCGCGTAGATCCGGTCGTCGTACTTCAGCGCAGGTTCCGCCGGGATCTCCTGGCCGGCCAGCTCCCAGGTCCGCCGGGCGCGCACGGCGGGGGAGCAGAGCACGAGCTCGACCGCCGCGGCGTGCTTGCGCAGCCACCGGCCGACGGCCGGTGCATCGCGGCGGCCCCGGTCGGCCAGTGGCCGGTCGAAGTCGTCGGCGTCGTCCGGCCAGGCCGACTTCGCGTGTCGGATCAGCACCAGTTTCCGCTGTGCCTCGGTCATGTCGCGCCGCCCACCTGATCGCCGGGACTCCTGCTCCCACGGTAGAGGCCGACGTGAGACGCTGCCGCATCCGGCGTGCTTCCGCATCGCGGAACCGCGCATTGAGTCGTCGGGAGTCTCAGCGCGGCGCCGATTCCGTATTGGACAGCCCCGCGACCCGGTGGAAACGTGCTGGGCATGAACTTCGCCGACCTCGATCCAGCCCTGCGCCCGCTGCTGGCCCGCTACGTCGACTCGATGGACCGCGTCGAGCCGATCCTGAGCGATGTCGGCGAGGTGGCCGCCGGCGAGCTGGACCGGCTGGCCGCGGTCGCCGAGGTCAACCCGCCGCGGCTGCGCCAGTACGACGCCGCGGGCAACCGCGTCGACGAGGTCGTCTACCACCCGGCGTACGACGAGATGTCGCGGCTGGCCTTCGAGCGGTTCGGCTTCGCCGCGATGTCGCACCGCCCGGGCGTGCACGGCTGGCCGACAAAGGTGCCGCACGTGGTCAAGTACGCGCTGTCGTACGTGTTCGTGCAGGCGGAGTTCGGGCTGTTCTGCCCGGTTTCGATGACCGACTCGGCGGCCCGGGTGCTGCGCAGGTTCGGCGACGAGGCGCTTTTCGAGCGCGAGATCGACGGCCTGAGCTCGCCCCGGTTCGACTCGCTGCGGACCGGCGCGATGTTCATGACCGAGAAGCAGGGCGGCAGCGACGTCGGCCAGACCGCGACGGAAGCGGTGCCACACGGTTCACATTGGACGCTGCGCGGCCAGAAGTGGTTCGCCTCCAACGTGAACGCGGACGTGATCCTGACGCTGGCCCGGGTTCCCGGCGGGCCGGCGGGCACCAAGGGGCTGGGGCTGTTCATGGTGCCGAGGCTGCGCCCGGACGGCAGCCGGAACACCTACCGCATCGACCGGCTCAAGGACAAGCTCGGCACCCGCTCGATGGCCAGCGGCGAGGTGACGCTGGAGGACTGCTACGCGCTGCCGGTCGGCGACCTCTCGCGCGGCTTCGTGCAGATGGCGGAGATGGTCAACGTGTCGCGGCTGTCGAACGCGATGCGCGCGGCGGCGCTGATGCGGCGCGCCCTGCACGAGTCGATCATCCACACCCGGCATCGGGTGGCGTTCGGCAAGCCGCTGTTCGACCAGCCGCTGATGCGGCGAACGCTGCTGCCGATGATGCTGCACACCGAAGCGGGCCTCGGCTTCGTGCTGGAAGCGGCGGCGACGCTGGACCGGGCGGACGCGGGAGACGCCGAGGCGCGCCGGCTGATCCGGGTGCTGACGCCGCTGGGCAAGCACCACCTGTGCAAGCTGGCGCGCGAGGTGACGGGCGAGGCGATGGAGATCCGGGGAGGCAACGGCTACATCGAGGACTGGGTCAACCCGCGCCTGCTCCGCGACGCGCACCTGGGCTCGATCTGGGAAGGCTCCAGCAACGTGATCGCGCTGGACGTCCTGCGCTGCATCCGCAAGGACAACGCGCACGAACTCCTGGCGGACACGGCCCAACAGCGCCTGGAACGCATCGCGGACGCGGACGTCAAAGCAGCGGCCGAGCAACTCCTCACCGAGGTGGAGGGGCTGCGAACCCTGGGCGAGTCCCTGCTGTCGGAATCCGATGAGTACGCCCAGGCGATGTGCGGCGACTTCACGACCCTGGCGGCGTGCACGACGATGGCGTCCCTGCTGTTCGAGCAGGCGGACCACGAAGCCAGGAGTGGTCGAGGTTACCGGAAGCTGTTGGTGGCGAAGACGTATCTCCACCACGCGATGCGCGGAACGGACCCGGTGCCGGAGGCCCTCCGCTGGCTCCCGAAACTCGCAGACGGAGGCGACGTCCCGGCCGAGGCGGCTCAGTCCTGAGCGGTGTCGCGGTCGGCCACGACACGCTCGATCCAGGACATGAGCTCGCGTGGATCGGCGGTGACGCCCAGCGCTCCGAGCTCCTCGGCGCGCTTGACGCGGGACGGGGTGACCCTGCTGGTGTAGAAGATGACGGGGCCGTCGTAGATCCCGTCGGATCGCAGCGTGGCGAGGTCGTCCAGTCCCGCGTTCGGGTCGCCGTCGCGGGTGATGTCCGAGATCAGTAGGCCGGGTTTGAATCGCTGGATAACGAATTTCGTGGATTCCAGGTCGCCGATCCCTGTCTGGAAAACCCGGACGCCTCGGCTGTGTGCGCCGGCGATCAGGTCGAGCTTCGCGTCGTCCGTAAGGTCAGGTGTGAAGGAGTCGTCGATCCACAAAACACGGAGGAGTGGGGAGGACTTGTCATCTCCCGGCTGGACGAGGGTCGGCCATGCGTTCACCACGTCGATGTTCTGGTGTAGCAGATCTCGCAGGCTTTGTGGGTCGTTCGGGCCGCGCAGGTCGCTCATCAAAGCCCACAGGTCGTTCTGTGTGGCCTGCAACCTGACGGCATCGGGACTTCTCGCTGGTCGGTTCAGCAAGAATGCATTCATGAATTCGTCGTCGGTGAGTGCGCCGGGCGATGAGAGGCCGCCGGGGCGGCCGTGCTGCAGATATCTCCGGAGTTCGTCGAAGTCTGCATCCTGGAAGAGTTCGCGGATCAGCGACACGAAATCCTTATCCGTCGCCAATCCAGGGAAGAAGACGGGCAGTTCCTGCTCGATTCTGTCCAATGAGGACAGGAGCACGTCGTGGTCCGCGCCGGCGGGCGGCGGCGCCACCTGGTGGTTGGTGAAGAACTCGTCGTCACCTGGGTGGTTGCCCGCCTTGCAGTGCTCGCGAACCGAGGTGTAGGCCAGGAATTCCGAAACGATGTCCCGGTCATCGGTGCTCGTCAGGCTCCGGTAGAACTCGGGGTAGAAGTGCTGCAGCAGGATGACGCGGACCAGCGCGGACGCGCCGAAGCGCTGCCAGTCCCGGTTCAGGTGGTATTCGAGGACGAAGCTGTTGATCAGCCGTTTGATCCGGCGCGGATTCCGCCTGGTGCGCTGGGCGATCAGCGCGGCCACGCCGTCGCCGAACAGCTCCTTCGTGCCGGACCGGTCGGCGAAGCCGTCGATCAGCCGCCGCACGCTTTCCTGGTCAGGTGCGGGCGTGCGGTAGTAGACCTGCACGATCTTCTCCAGGTGTCCCAGCGCATGCCCCGCCGAGCCGCCGGATTCCTGCATGTTGCGGGCCAGGACCGCCTGGTCGCAGCCGATGACGAACACCAGCCCCGGCACGTCCAGGTAGAGCTTGATCGCCTCGCACACCGCCAGCACCACCTCGCCGGAACAGCGGTCGAGGTCGTCGATGAACACCACGAGCTGGCGACCGTCCGAGGCCCCGCCGCCCGCCCAGTCCTTGGCCATGTCGTGCACGACGTCGCGGATTTCGTTGCGCGACTTGGCATCGATCGACAGCTGCCGCCACAGTTCGTCGACCAGCCGGTGCACCCCGAAGAACCTGAGCACGACCTTGAGCAGCAGCCGGACCACCCGCACGGCTCGACGCCGCTTCGCCAGGCGGTGGTAAGCCCGACGCACGATGTTGCGGTCGAAGGTCAGGAGCACCGACTTGATCAGCACTTCCAGCGCATCGGCACCGGAGGTCCAGGCGTTGAACCAGGCCGTCGGGGTGCCTCGCTCCTCCAACCGCGCGCGCATCAGCCGCATCAGGCTGCTCTTGCCCATGCCCCACCCGGCGTCGATGGCGACCGTGAAGGGGGTGGAGACGTGGGAGTCGGTGATGAGGTCGACCAGCGCGCGCGCCGTAGCCGCGGCGTCGAGCAGGTCGTCGTCGCCGGTCTCCACCGGTTGGTCGTTGAGCACCACGAACCGCGTGGTCACCGCCTGGGGCAACGTCACCTCCGGTTACGCGAGACGTCGAGCAGTATCGCAGGTCATCGGCGCCCGGATGCGGGAAACGATCGAGGTGGTGGCAACCGCGCTCACGCCGCGGTGGTTCAGGCTGCGCCGTGGTTCAGGGTCATGCGCCAGGTCAGTTCTCCGTTGTGCCACTGGCCCGTTGGTTTCAGGCCCGTCGCCGTCGCCACCGCCGCCGACGCTCGGTGGTCCGGGTGGATGTGGGCGAGCACCGCTCGCACCGGCTTCCGGCGGAGCCAGTCCACGACGCCTCGCGCCGCTTCCGTTGCGATACCTCGCTTCTGCCAGTCGGTGCCCACGATCCAGGCGATCTCGGCGACCGGTCCCAGGTAGGCCGGGCTCATCGTCGCCTGCAGCGTGCCGACGAGGCACTCCTCGTCGGTCAGCCGGATCACCCAGTTGCACCAGGACACCTCGGGATCCGGCGGGCCGGCGAGCACCCGCTCGTACCGGGTCCGCAGTTCCTCCGGCGTGAGCGGGGCGCCGCCGATGAAGCCGTACAGCTCCGGATCCGCCAGCGCGCTCGACATCTCCGCGGCGTGGTCGATGCGCAGCGGCATCAGGTCGAGCCGCTCGGTTCGGATCACCTGCGGCCTGATGCCGCCCGCCGGGCTCATCGCAGGCTCTTGCGGAAGTGGATCAGCTCGTAGCTCCCCGCCGGGGTCCGGTGGGTTTCCGCGTAGCCGACGTGCCGGTAGAGCCGCAGGTTCGAGGTGCTGTGCTCGCCGGTGAACAGCTCGATCGCCTCGATCTGCGCCGGGAGGTTCCGCTCGACGTGCAGCAGCATGCCGGTGCCGAGGCCGTGGCCCTGCCGGTCGGGAGCGACCACCAACCGGCCGAGCTCCGCCGTCGTCCCGTTGAGCTCCACCCGAACCGATGCGACCAGCCGGCCCGCCTCGCGGCAGCCCCAGGCCAGGCACGACGGCCGGGCGAGGTCCGCGCGCACATCGTCGAGGGACTGCATCAGCGGCGGCAGCCGAACGTCGTCGTGGGCCTGCGCCTCGGTGACGTATGCCGCGCGTTGCAGCGTCAGCACTTCGCCGGCGTCCGCGACGGTCAGGCGCTCCACTTGCCTGCTCACGACAGCTTCTTCTCGAACCAGTGCTCGGCGTAAGGGCCGTTGTTGAAGGCCGGGATCTCCTCGAAGCCGTTCTTGGCGTAGAGGTTGCGAGCTTCCACGAGGTCGTCGCGGGTGTCCAGGCGGATCGACTGGAAGCCCAGGTCCTTCGCGTGCTGCTCGACGGCGGCCAGCAGCCCGGTGCCGACGCCGAGGCCGCGGGCCTGCGGGCGGACGTACATCCGCTTGAGCTCCGCGATGCCGGGTTCGAGCGGGCGGATCCCGACGCAGCCGAACAGCTCCGCTCCGCGGGCCAGCAGGAACACGCCCTCCGGCGGGTGCAGGCCGTCGTTGGGATCGTCCGCGATCGCCTCGTCGATCTCGGCCATGGTGGCCGGGCGCCCGTAGTAGCGGCTGACGATCTCGTCGATGTACTCGCGCAGCAGCCCGACGACGACGGGTTCTTCCACGCCGACCGGTTCGACAGTCCAGTGCTGGTTCACGCAAGCATTCTCACCGGCCTGTCCACCGGATATAGGCCGGGCCTTCGGTTCCGTTCGCGAACCGGACTTTGACCGGCGTCTAGGGGCGTGCTTTGAATGGGCCGAGCACACCGGTGTGGAAAGGATCTGCGCATGCGCCTGGAAGGTATTTCGGCGGCGGTGACCGGCGGAGCGTCCGGTCTCGGACTCGCCACCACCCAGAAGCTGGTCAAGGCGGGGGCCAAGGTCACCATCATCGACCTGCCGACGTCGCAGGGCGCCGAGGTCGCGAAGGAACTCGGCGACGCCGCGCGCTTCGTGGCCGCCGACATCACCGACGAGCAGCAGTTCGCCGCCGCCCTGGACGCCGCCGACGAGGTCGGGCCGCTGCGCGCGCTGGTGCACTGCGCCGGGCGGGGAGCTCGCATCCGGCTGGTGGAGAAGGACGGCCAGCCCGGCGCGTTGGAGCCCTTCGAGGACGTCATCCAGCTGAACCTGATCGGCTCCTACAACGCGCTGCGGCTCGGTGCGGCGCGGATGGCGAAGCACGATGCCGTCGACGACGAGCGCGGCGCGATCGTGCTGACCGCGTCGGTGGCCGCGTTCGACGGGCAGATCGGGCAGATCGCCTACACCGCGTCGAAGGCCGCGATCGTCGGCATGACGTTGTGCTCGGCGCGCGACCTGGCGAGCAAGGCGATCCGGGTGTGCACCATCGCGCCGGGCATCATGGACACCCCGCTGCTGGGGCGGCTGCGCGAGGACGTGCGCAAGTCGCTGGAGGACTCGGTGCCGAACCCGAAGCGCCTCGGCGAGCCTGCCGAGTTCGGCGCGCTGGCCTGCCACATCGTGGAGAACCCGTACCTCAACGGCGAGACGATCCGCCTGGACGGCGCCATCCGCATGGCACCCCGCTGATCTGACGACGACGGGCGCCGCTGGAACAGCGGCGCCCGTCGCATGCTCCGCCCCGGATTCACAGCGCGCCGAGTCGTGCCATTGCGCCGGAAGCCGGTGCCGGCCGTTGCGCTTCTTGGCGTAGCAGCCTGCGCCAGTCTGTTCTCACCCCCATCGGATCTGTTGCGCTGTTCGGGTTCGCAGCGTTGGCGGACAGTCGAAGTTCGGGACGGTGCCGGATCTGATCGCCTAGCATGGATCGGCGATTGTTCTGGGGGTGGTGATGCGCACGCCTAGCCCGATCCGCCGGATGCGTCCCGTCGCCAGACCGCTGATCACCGCAGTCGTGACGTCGGCGGTGGCCCTGTTCATCAACGTGGCCACGAACCAGCCTGGCGCCTTGTGGCCGTGGATGGGTGTCGTCGTGCTGACGGTGCTCGTCGGCATCTTGTCCTGGTACGAGAAGCACGAGCAGGATCGTTCGAAAAGCAGTCGCGCAACGACTCCGCCCGGCAATCCGGCGGTGGCCGCGAAACCGGTCCGGCCGGGCGAAAATGGCGGCGCCGTAGGCGTTTCACGCGCACGACCATCCGCAGCCGATGCTGTACTGGGTGCTCGTACCGTTCAGCCGAGCCCGGTTCGTGATCGACGTGACCAGCGTCCGGCCGTGTTCAACGCGGTCCCGCTGCGCCTTGCCGATGTCAACGCCACTCTCGACGCGACGCGGCTGTGGGTGCAGCGGGTTCAGAATGCGGACGGCGGTTTGCCGACGGACGGAAAAGGATCGCGGAGTTGCACTTGGAGCACGGCGGGCTTGGTCTGGGCGATATCGGAAACCACGACGAGATGCGATGCCATCTGGATGGAGCGCGCGTTGACGTGGGTGCTCGACAACAAGAACGACGACGGTGGTATCCCGATCACTCGTCGTGGTGACCGCTCGATCGTGGACGCGACCGCGCAGACGCTCATCGCTTGCTGCCGGGTCCTGCGGGATTCCGGTGACGAGAACTACCTCGTGGCCGTGCAGTCGCTGGCGAAGTGGCTGCTCCTCCGCCAGGAACCGGACGCGGGGTGGAGCTGGGCACCGCGGGTGGAAAGCAGTTGGACGGCCACGACGTGCTTCGGCTTGCTCGCGTTGCACGAAGTCGGGGTTCTCGCGGAGCAAACAGACCGGATCGGCGAGTCGATCCAGGCCGGGGTGCGGTGGATCGGCACGACCCAGAACGAGGACGGTGGTTGGGGATCACGGGCGGGGGACGATTCGAGGGCGGCGGTGACCGGTCTGGTCGGCTTCACCCTCGCCCGGTTGGAGCAATGGTCCATGGCGCAGGCCGCGGCCCACCACCTCCGGGATTCGATGACCGATGCCGGTGGCTGGCCGTCGGCGGTCGACCGGCCCACCGGGCACACCGTTACGCGGTTCGGTGACGCGTACGGCGTTCTGGGACTCGCCGCGGTCGGCGATGCGGCGGACGACGACCGGATCGCACATGCCGTCGCCAATTTGATGAAGTCGTATCGCGGCGGGCATTTCCAGTACCTGGACACGGTCATGCACACCTGGCCGACCCGGGACGGACTGCTCGCGCTGGCAGCTGTGGTGCGGATGCTCGAAGAACGTGATCTGGAGTGACCAGGCGCCTCCGGCATTGGAAAGGAGCTCCATGGATGACCAGCGGGAACTCGCCCGTGCCATCGTCGACGGTGGCGACCACCACGATATCGTTGCCCGTTTGACGAGTCTGCTCCGGGCTTCGGAGAGTGAGAACCTGACCGTGATGTGGCACCCGTTAGGGTTTATCAACATATCTTTGGTGTGGGATTCGGCTTGGCCTGAAGGAGATCGTCCTAGGATTCACGTGTGGCATCCGGAACTGAGTCGGCCGCAATTTCCGCAGCACGTCTGCCACTCCCATGGCTGGCATTTGCGTAGCAATGTTCTGCATGGGCGATTCGTCAATGAGACCTACGAGGTGAGCAGTGATCCACGTGGTGACCACGCTCTTTTCGAGGTCTCCTACGGTGATGGGGTGTCCCGGTCCAGGTCTGTCGACGAGGCTGTGCGCGTCGAGTTGGTTCGCGCGGACGAGCTCACGGCCGGCACCAGCTACGAGATCGGGAGCAATACGTTCCACTGGACGCGTCAGGTGAACGATGACCTCATCGTCACCGCGATGAACGGCAGCGGCCTCGGGGGTGATTCGCCTCCGCCGCGAAATGCGCGGAAGAAGCCCTGCGAACCCGAGTATTCCTACGTCCGAAATTCCTGTTCGAGCGCGGACAAGAAGCGATTGTACGGTGATATCGTTGACTGTCTTGAAATTTAGTCCGAGGTGATTGCGAGTGGTTGGAGATCTCGTGGCGTACTACTTCCCTGGTGCTGAAGGTGTCGAGCGCAGCTTTTCGGGTGTGACGATCCGAAATATCATCGCCGGCCCGGAGAGAACTGTCAGCGTTGCCGCCGTGAATTTGGATGGTGTGCATCCGCCGAGCATCAGCAAGCTCAGCGACCGCGCGTATTACATCATCCACGGGGAGGTGGAGGTCACGGTCGGCTCCGAAACATTCGTCGCGAGTTCCGGAGATGCCGTTTTCGTGCCGAAGGCGACGCGGCATTCGTTGGTGGGGAAGGCGGAGTACGTTGTCGTGAACGTACCTCCATTCGATCCGTCGGCCGAGGAAGCGGCGGGCTGAGGAGGACGGCACGCCCCTCGCGTGCCGCGGACCGTGGTCGATGAGATCTAGCGGCACGGCACCCGGTGGTCGGGTGCCGACAGGGCGAAACGGAGAGCGCGTGCGATTCGACGGAAGTGTCGTGGTGGTGACGGGTTCCTCGCGGGGCATTGGCCGTGTCAGCGCGCTGAAGTTCGCCGCGGAGGGGGCGAAGGTCGTCGTTTGCTGCCATCGCAATGTGGACAGCGGGAAGCGTGTCGTCGATGAAATCGGGCCGCAGCGCGGCATGCTCTTCGTCGGCGACCTTGCCGACGAAGACTGCGCTCAGGCGTTGGTGAGCCAGGTCGAGGACCGTTTCGGGCGAGTGGACGTTCTGGTCAACAACGTGGGGGAACTGGCCCGCCCCGCGGGGTGGGACGTCTCCGTGGAAGCGTGGGAAGCCGCGATCCGGGCGAATCTCACGACCGCGTGGCTGGTCACGCGCTTGATGGTGCCCTTGCTGCAGGCGAGCGATGGTGCGGCGATCGTGAACGTCACCTCGATCTACGGGCTGCTCGGCCAGGCGCCCGTGCTGGCCTATTCCGTGGCCAAAGGCGGGCTCGTCACCTTGACCAAGGCGTTCGCGAAGCAGTTGGCGCCGGCTGTCCGGGTCAACGGCGTTGCGCCGAGCAATGTCTGGACGGACATGACGCGGGGGGCGGATGAGGAGCTCCTGGCGAAGTTCCGCGATCAGACCCCGCTCGGCCGGATTGCCGAGCCGGGGGAAATCGCGAGCGTGATCGCTTTCCTGGCATCCGCGGAGGCCAGCTACGTCACAGGGCAGGTCGTTGCCGTGGACGGTGGTTACAGCCTGAAGTAGTGGGCCAGGGGCACCCGCGGCCGCAGGAGCCGGGTTGCGGATGCCCCTCGCCTCGTTGGTCAGCCGAAGGAGACGCCGAAGACGCTGAGGAGGCTGTAGACGCCCAGCAGGCTGATCGCGATGCTGCTGATCACCAAAAGGGCGTTGAAGGCCTTCGAGCCGTGCAGGCGCTTGTCGACCTGCGTGTTGCGCAGGTACCAGGTCGCGACGACCACGGCCGGCAGGAAGATGCCGGTCATGATGCCGCCGATCTGCACCATCACCACCGGCGAGTTGACGAACAGGTAGGCCGCGCCCCACAGGATCGGCAGCGCCACCGTGAAGCCGCGGATCCACTTCTGCCGGGACCGGGCGTTCTGCCAGTCCATCACGCCCAGCTCCGCCAGGACGTTGACGTACATCCGAGCCCAGCTCGGGATCGAGGCCCACAGCGTGGAGCCGAGCACCGCGATCGCGCCGATGAGGAACGCCACGGCCGCCCACTCGCCGATGACGTCGGTGTACATCTGCGAGAGCGTGGTGATCATCGCGTTGCCCTTGAGCACCAGCCCCTGCGGGTTGAGCACCGCGGCGCCCATCACGAAGAACGCCAGGGTGCTGAAGGTGTAGATCACCCAGGACAGGAAGACGTCCTTGTACATCACCTTGATCCAGCCCTGGGCGCGGCGGTGCCAGTCCTCGCTGCCGTCGTTCGGGCCGACCCAGCGTGCGTAGCCCTTCTCCACGCACCAGTAGGTGTAGAAGGTGATCTCGTCGGCGCCGACGCCGGTGATGCCGAACATCGCGACCGCCGCGCCGATGGCTCCGACCGGGATGGTGAAGGTGAGGCCGCTGAGCAGGTCGCCGCCGCTGTAGCCGAACGGGGTGAACGGCAGGCCGAGGGCGATCACCACGGTCGCCACCGAGAACACCGCCACCAGTGCGAAGGCGCCGCGTTCGATCAGGTTGTAGTTGTTCGAGTACAGCAGCGCGATGCTGCCGACGACGATGATGATCGTCCACACCGTCAGCGAGGTGCCGCCGAGCGGATCGCCGCCGACCGGGATCAGCATGCTCATCGCGACCGCGGTGCCGCCGACGATGCCGCCGACCTGCAGCAGCTTGGACAGCGCCATGATCATCCACAGCAGGTTGATCCAGCCGACGCGGCCGATCTTCGGCGGCACCTGGTTGAACCCGGTCAGCGCGGGCTTGCCGGTGATGATCGTCCAGCGGGCGAGCTCGGCCTGCACCGCCACCTTGACGGCGGTGGACAGGATCACCATCCACAGCAGGGCGAAACCGACTTCGGCGCCGAGCGCGGTGGTGGCGATGAGCTCGCCGGACCCGACGATCGAGGCGCTGACGATCAGGCCGGGGCCGAGGTAGCGGAGGCTGGACTTCCAGCCCTTGGGGGGTTCCTTGACGCCGTCCGCGGTGAGAACGTACGGATCGTCGCTGCTCGCGACCGATGTTCCCATCGGGCACTCCCTTGTGCTCGGAGAATTTCACATTTGTGAATCCTTATTTGTGGATGTGAAAACTACAGTCGCGAACGGGGCCGGTCAACGGACCGCGAAGACGCGGTTCGCGGCAGGTTTTCGATCGGTCCACGACGGGCATTCGGGAGGCGAGCGCGTCCGGAGGTGCCCGATGGTTTCCCGCTCGCGATGGCAGCGCCCGCAGACGCGCTGGCAGTTGCTGTTGGGCGCGGAAGGCCTGTTCCTGATCTTGCTCGGCCTGCTGGGACTGGCGAACGCCGGTTGGCGGGCGGCGGAAGACGTTCCGGTGCTGGTGGTCTTCCAGCTCAACACCGCGCACAGCGTCCTGCTGCTGATCGCCGGCGTGCTGGCACTGGTCGCCGCGCCGTGGCGGCGCGGGGTGGCGCTGTTCGCGACCGTGCAGATGGTCGGCGGCGTGATGCTGTTCGTCTACGGCACGGCGGAAAGCACTGTGGGGGAAGGGAGAACGCCGTTGCTGCTGCACCCGGCCGAGAACTTCCTGCACGCGGGCCTGGCCGTGCTCGGCTTCATCATCCTGTGCGGAGTGGAATCGACACCGCGCCCGGCCCGGCCGCCGCGCATGGTCCCCAGACATTGACTCGGCGATCGGGACCCGTGAGTACTTTGTGTCGCTATAGAGCCTGTTTCCAGGCTCGTCCTGCGTGGCGGTGGGGGTGGCGGAACCTCAGAGGTCTTCTCGCTGTGGGATCCCCGACATCATGAATGCCAATTCACCACGTCGGGGCTGTCCTCGCGAGAAGACCTCTGAGAACCCGCGGCGGTGCCGGTTGCGAGGGTGGGCTAAGCGGCTTTGCCGCTTCAAAGACAAAACGCCCGCGTTACCACATCCGCACGTCACCACATCCAAAACAGCCTCTACAGCAGCCCAAAGTACTCACGGGGGCTCGCCAGGTCGAACATCCACCTTGTCCGGTTCGATCGGTTCCGGTGCCCGCCCGGTTCCCTCCGGGGCGGGAATTTCTGCCGGGTGTTCGGCGTTGGGAGCGGACCGCGACCGGTTTTCGGTGCTTGTCGGCGACGGGACGGATAGGGTTTCGAACATGGTGGGTTCATTGCTGGGGACCGAAGTCCAACGGGTCGAGGACCCGGAACTGCTCCGCGGTCGGGGCACCTACGTCGGCAATCTCGAACTGACGGGCATGCTGCACCTCGGGTTCGTCCGCTCGCCGCTCGCGCACGCGCGGCTGAGCGGCGTCGACGTCACCGCGGCCGCCGCCGCGCCGGGCATCGTCGCGGCGTTCACGGCGGCCGACCTGGACGTGCCGATTCCGCCGCCGTTCATCGAACTCAACGCGCAGTGCGCGCGGCCGCCGCTGGCCACCGACCGGGTCCGGTTCGTCGGCGAGGCCGTCGCCGTGGTCATCGGCGAGAGCGCCGCGGCGGTCGCCGACGCGATCGAGCTGGTCGACGTCGACTACGACCCGCTGCCCGCCGTCGCCGACCCGGAGCAGGCCCTGGATCCCGAGGCGGAGCAGCAGTTCCCGGAGCTGGGTTCGAACGTGGCCGCCGGATACCGCGACGCCGCCGGGGCGGACGTGCTGGCCGAGGCGGACGTCGTGGTCCGGGCCCGCATCGAGAACCAGCGCGTCGCGGTCGTTCCGTTGGAGGGCAACGCGATCGCGGTGGAACCGGGCGGCTCGGACGAGGAGTACGACGCCACGGTGCACGTCTCGACGCAGATGCCGCACGGCCTGCGGGACGGCGTGGCCAAGGCGTTCGGCTGGGAACCGGAGCGGGTGCGGGTGATCTCCCCGCACGTCGGCGGCGGGTTCGGCGGCAAGGCCGGCGTGATCCCCGAGCACGCGGTGACGGTCGCGGTGGCCAAGCGCCTGGGGCGGCCGGTCCGGTGGATCGAGACGCGCTCGGAGAACATGCAGGCGATGCCGCACGGCCGCGCGCAGGTGCAGTTCGCGGAGCTCGGCCTCAAGCGCGACGGCACGATCGTCGGCCTGCGTTGCCGCGTGATCGGCGACTGCGGCGCCTACGCGGGCTGGGGCGGCATCCTGGCCAT
This sequence comes from Saccharopolyspora sp. NPDC050389, assembly GCF_040655595.1. Classification (NCBI taxonomy): domain Bacteria; kingdom Bacillati; phylum Actinomycetota; class Actinomycetes; order Pseudonocardiales; family Pseudonocardiaceae; genus Saccharopolyspora; species Saccharopolyspora sp. NPDC050389. The sequence continues at coordinate 61,355 of NZ_JBFAKG010000051.1, read as the reverse complement.
GGGCTCGACGCGCATGATGGCGCAGGGTGTCTACCAGATCCCGAAGATCAGCTACGACGCGGTCGCCGCGATGACCAACACCACGCCGACCGGCGCGTTCCGCGGCGCGGGACGGCCGGAAGCCGCGGCGATGCTGGAGCGGATGATGGACCTGGCCGCGGCCGAACTGGACGTGGACCCGGTTGCGTTGCGGCGCAAGAACTTCCTCGTGCCGGAGTCCTTCCCGTACAAGACGGTGGTCGGCGCCAACTACGACAGCGGCGACTACGAGCTGCCCTTCGACGAGGCGCTGCGGCTGGCCGACTACGACGCGTTGCGCGCCGAGCAGGCCCGGCGCATCGCCGACGGCGAGAAGGTGCTGCTGGGCATCGGGCTGGCCGCCTACGTGGAGATCACCGGCGGCGGCTCGGGGGAGTACGCCGAGGTCGAGGTGCACGAGAACGGCGCCCGGATCAAGGTCGGCACGTCCGCGCACGGGCAGGGTCACGCGACCTCGTTCGCCATGATCGTCTCCGACACGCTGGGCATCCCGATGGAGTCGATCGAGTTCGTGCAGTCCGACACGGCGCAGGTGCCGCGCGGCGGCGGCACCAGCGGGTCCCGGTCGCTGCAGATCGCCGGCAGCGCGGTGCAGGAGGCCGGCACCAACGTGCTGCAGAAGGCCAAGGAGCTGGCCGCGTCCCGGCTGGAGGCGTCCGTCGACGACATCCAGCTGACCGACGGCGGCGAGCTCGGCGTGGCCGGAGTGCCGAGCGCGACGATCGCCTGGGCGGAGCTCGCCCGCGCCGCCTCCGACGACGGCGACCGGCTGGCCGCGAACGTCGACTTCGCGCCCGGCGGCGCGACGTTCCCGTTCGGCGCGCACGTGTCGGTGGTCGAGGTGGACACCGAGACCGGGTTCGTCCGGCCGCTGCGGCACGTCGCGGTGGACGACTGCGGCCGGGTCCTCAACCCGCTGATCGTGCGCGGCCAGCAGCACGGCGGCGCGGCGCAGGGCATCGCGCAGGCGCTGTGGGAGCAGGTGACCTTCGACGCCGAGGGCAACCCGGAGACCGGCACCCTGGCCGACTACACGATCCCGTCGGCGGCGGACCTGCCGTCCTTCGAGGTGTCGAACACCGAGACGCCGAGCCCGCACAACCCGTTGGGCGCCAAGGGAATCGGCGAGTCCGCCACCATCGGGTCGACACCGGCGGTGCAGAACGCGGTGGTGGACGCGCTCAAGCACCTCGGGGTGCGGCACGTCGACATGCCGACCACCCCGGAGCGGGTGTGGAAGGCGATCGAGGCCGGCGCGTCGGCGACGCACTGGCAGGAGCCGCCGGCGGCGTTCGCAACGCTGCCGCTGCGTCCGGATGACACCCCGGACGACGCCGACGAAGCCGTCGCCTGATCCGTCGGTCCTACGTGCCCGTGGCTCGTGAGTGTTCACTCCGGTAAGAACCGGAGTGAGCACTCACGAGCGCTTGCGTCAGGCGCGGCAGGCGCCCGGCGGCCAGATGACCGTGACCGGGAGCCCGCGGTCGCGGGCGGCCGCGACGATGTCGGCGGTGCCGCCCGGCCCGGCGGGCGGGCGGCCGTCCCAGACGGCGATCAGGTGGTTCGCCGTGTCGAGCATGCGCAGGCCGGCCGCCAGGTAGGCCTGCGGTTCCGCGGCGACGTAGTCGAGCTCGACGATCTCGGACGCCTCGGCGCAGAGCGCGTCGAAGGTCGCGAGGTGCGGTTCGGGCAGCGCTGCGCGGTATTCGCAGGCCGGGATGATCACGGCCAGCCGGCCGCCGTGGTCCAGCACGAGCCGCGCGAAGATGCTGTCCGCGCCGTCGGCGAGGCAGGTCAGCCCGACGAGTTCGGCGGCCGGGTAGTCGCGGATCTCCGCGCGCAGCCCGTCCGCCACCAGCCGGGCGGTTTCCGCGGGTAACTCCCGGTGCCCGGTGATCGCAACCCGCATCGAATGCCCTCCTCCTCGCCGCGAACGCCGGCCGGCTCAGGCCTTGCGGCGCGTTCGGTAGGCGCGCATCTTGTGGCGCGCTCCGCAGATGTCCATGCTGCACCAGATGCTGTTGTTGCCGGGTGAGCGGTCGTAGTACAGCCAGCGGCAGTCGTCGGCCCGGCAGACCTTGAGCCGGCCAGGTTTACCGGCCAGTCCGTCGATTACCAGGGTCGCGATGAGCCGGCCGATGAGCATCTCGACGGCGGAGCCGTGCGCGGTCGGGATCACCACCTGGCCGTCCCGCCACTGCGGTGGCTGAAGCAGGCGGCGCGCGTAGTCGTTCAGCTCGGCGGAGCCGGTTCCGGCGAGGTGACCGCGGATCGCCTCGCGGGCCTGCACCAGTTCCCGGCGCGCGGGTTCGTCGAGCTCGTCGGCCGCGTCGCGCCAATCGTGCGCACGTAGCCAGGCCCGGGTGCCTGCCACGTCCGCGAAGGCGTCCTCGTCGTGCAAGAAGCGCGCGGAGTTGCCGAACGCTTCGACTGCTGCCAGCTCACCCGGTGCGGCCGGTCGGTCGTATACCACGACATCAGATTACCGGTATGTCGAATCTGATGGTAACGTTACTGGCAAAGCTTCGAAGACGGTAACGGGAGGTCGAGATGAACTGGGAGCTGCCGGAGCGACACGAGTCGCCGCACGGAACGGTGCGCTGGGCGAGCTTGGGGCAGGGCGATCCGGTGCTGCTGATGCACGGGACGCCGTTCTCGTCGTACGTCTGGCGCGACATCGCCAGGGCGCTCAGCGCCCGGCACCAGGTGTTCGTCTGGGACATGCCGGGCTACGGGCAGTCCGAGAAGCGCGATGGCCAGGACGTCTCGCTGGCCGCCCAACAGGAGGTGTTCACGGGCCTGCTGCGGCACTGGGGCCTGCGGGCTCCGTCGGTTCTCGCCCACGACTTCGGTGGCGCGGTGGCGCTGCGGACGGCGCTGCTGGACGGCGTCCAATATGGACGGCTGGCGCTGATCGACGCGGTCAGCGTGCGGCCGTGGGGTTCGGAATTCTTCCGCCTGGTGCACGACAACCACGAGGTCTTCGCGGCGCTGCCGCCGAACCTGCACGAGGCGCTGGTCCGCCGCTACATCACGACGGCGGCGCACCGCGAGCTGCGCGGCGAGGTGCTCGACGCGCTGGTCGAGCCCTGGCTCGGCGATGCGGGCCGGCCGGCGTTCTACCGCCAGATCGCCCAGGCCGACGAGCGCTTCACCCGCGAGGTCGAGGACCGCTACGCGGAACTCGACTGCCCGATCCTGATCGCCTGGGGCGAGCAGGACGCATGGCTGCCTCCGGAGCGCGCGAAGGACCTGGCGAAGCGGATCCCGCACGCCGAGCTGGCCTGGATCGGCGAGGCCGGTCACCTGGTGCAGGAGGACAACCCGGCGAAGGTCACCGCCCTCGTCGCCGACTTCCTCGCCCGGTGATCGCCAGGCGTCCCGCGGCTTGAGCCGAAGTTGTTCGAGGCGCCAGACGGCGCAGACCGCGAGCGGGCGTCCGTCGTGGTTGCGCGGATCGGCTTGATCGTCGTGTCGGGAGTTGGTGCCAGAATCTCGCGGCATGGCGAGGAGAACGGTTCGGGAGCTGGCCGGTCGGTTGGTCGGTCTGGGCATGGTCACCGAGGAGAAGGCCGCCGCGGTGCTGGCCGACATCGGGGCCGAGGACCACCTGGACGAGGAACTGCGAGGACGTGCGCTGGCCGGTTGGCTTCCGGAATTCGGCATCGCCTTCTCGGTGCACGGCGAGGACGTCGACTACGTCGAGGACTACTACCCGGACCTCCTTGAGGAGGACATCGCGGCGTGCACTGGCGGCGCCGTGGTCATCTCCGACGTCGTGCTGGTGCGCTACGACGGCATCGAGAAGCTGTACTTGGTGCGCAACGGCGAGCCGGTCTGGTGGAGCGTCTCGCACGAATCCGACGACTACGTCGATCTGGCGGCGGTGGCCGGGCAGATCAACGACCTCGACCCGGGCGGCGATGATCCCCGCACGTTTCACCAACTGCGCCCGGAGAAGGTGGACGTGACCCAGGACGACATCTACGTCCTGGCGTCGCCGGAGCAGGCCAGGGCGCTGCACGACGAGTTCGGCCTCGACTTCTACGGGCTGGACTCGGAGTGGCCGCGGCGCGGGGCGGCGCCGACGGCGGAGCCGGGCACGAAAGAGTGGTACATGCAGGAGGACCGCCGGTACATGACCGAACCGGCGAAGGAATTCCTCGACCGATGGCTGTCCGATATGGACGGTGCGCTCGACGGGTGGCGCACCCGGTTCCTGCCGGCGGACTTCCCGTTCGACTTCTCCCCGGCCTCCCTGGATGCGCTGGAACGCCTCGTGCTCGACCGGTTCGCGAACCGGCCGGCCGTCGAGGCGGCCGCGGCGGACCCGTTCGTGGTGGGCGCGGTCCGCTACCTGGGGGAGGCGCTGGTCCGGAGCGGGGCGGGACACTGGGGTTACCGGGACCTGGTGGATTCGATCTACGACCGGGTTCCGCTGATCCGCTCCAACACGCCGGACGCGTTCTGGGGAATCGTGATCCCGCTGCACCAGCTCGGCACAGCCGCCGACCGCCGCGAGCCCGGTGCCCTCGGCAGGTCGGTCGAGGAGCTGCACGACGCGGCCGACCGGTACGCGAGGGCGCTGCGGGCGCTCGACTCGATCCGGCGGTCAGAGGTGGATGTCTAGGCGCTGGCCCGGCTGCATCTCGGTGTACGGGTTGCGGCGCGTTGGACGATTCCGCTGCTCGGCGTCGGGGGTTGGTGCCAGAATCTCGCGGCATGGCGAGGAGAACGGTTCGGGAGCTGACCGGTCGGCTGGTGGGTCTGGGCATGGTGGCGGAGGACAAGGCCGCCGAGATGCTGGCCCGCATCGGCAAGTGGAACAGTCTGGACGAGGAGCTGGCGGAAGACGACCTCTTCGGTTGGCTCCCGGAGTTCGGCATCGCGATCTCGGTGCACGGTGAAGACGTCGACTACGTCGAGTACTACTACCGCTACCTGCTGGAAGATGAGGTGGCCGCTTGCACGGGTGGTGCGGTGGTCGTCACCGATCTCGTGCTGGTGCGCGACGAAGACGACGAGGACGATGACGATGAGTTCCTGCACTTCCTGCACAATGGCGAGCCGGTTTGGTGGTCGGTCGAGCACCAGTCCGATGACTACGCGGACCAGGTAGCGGTGGCGCAGCAGATCGGCGACCTGAACCCAGGTGGTGACGATCCGCGCATTTTCTTCCAGTTGCAGCGGGAGAAAGTGGAGGCCTGCCAGGACGATGTGTACGTCCTGGCGTCGCCGGAGCAGGCCAGGGCGCTTCGCGACGAGTTCGATCTGGACTTCCACGGGCTGGACGCGGTGTGGCCGCGGCGCGGGGCGGCGCCGACGGCGGAGCCCGGCACCGTCGAGTGGCACATGCAGGAGGACCGCCGGTACATGACCGAGCCGGCGAAAGAATTCCTCGATCGGTGGCTGTCCGATATGGACGGTGCGCTCGACGAGTGGCGTGCCGGTTTCCTGCCGGAGCACTTTCCCTTCGACTTCTCCCTCGACTCCCTGGACGTGCTGGGGCAGCTCGTGCTCGACCGATTCCCCGATCGGTCCGCGGTCCGGGAGGCTGCCGAGGATCCGTTCGTCGTGGGCGCGGTCCGCTACCTGGGCGAGACGCTGATCCGGAACGGGCCGAACCACTGGGCTTGCCAGGACCTGGTGGGCACGGCGGACGACTGGATGCCGATGATCCGGCCCAACACCCCGGACGCTTTCCAGCTGGCCATGATCCCGCTGGATGAGCTCGGCCATGCCGCCGCCGATCGCGATCCCGGCATCCTCGGAGAGGCCGCCGAGGGCCTGCGCGAATCGGCCGACCGGTACGCCAAGGCGCTGCGGTTGCTCGATTCGATCCGCCAGGGCGGGCCGGAACTGTCAGAGGTTGATGCGTAGGCGCTGACCCGCGTTGATCGTGCAGGTTTCGGGGAAGCGGAGCAGCGGGCCGGATTCGTCGGCGCTCACCCGCACGTCGACCGGCGCGTCGTCGAGGGTGGCCCGCGCGGCGGTGCCGATCGCGTCGAGGCGGAGGCTGCGCAGGTCGAGGCGGCCGTGGTGGAGCTCGAGCGTGCTGGTGCGTTCGGATTCGGTGCGCGTCTGCCGGTACCGGCCCCAGCCTTCGGCCGTCGCGAAGGCTGCCGCGAACTCCTCGGCGCGGATCTTGGGGGCGAATCCGAGGTGCCCGTTGGGACCGTGGTGCTCGAATCCGAGCGCGCTCAGGTAGACGCCGAAGCTGGCCATCGAGCGCGCGTAGTGGTCGCTGCATTCGATCTCGTTGTACGGGTTGCGGCGCAGCGGGCCGTACCGATCGTGCACGGAGCGGGCGATCGCCAGGCCCTCGCCGACCATGCCTTCGGTGATCAGGTGCGCGGCCACCTGGTACTCGATGCCGTGCCAGGCCTCGTTGAAGTAGCTGGTCGACCAGTTGTTGCCGGCCTCGTCGCCGCCGCCGTTGGGCCAGGTGCACATCACCAGCGCCGGGACGTCGTTGTCGTAGAAGATCCGCCCGCCGTCGATCGGGCTGTGCTTCCGGTATTCCATCGGCCGGGGCACGAAGTTGTGCCGCCAGATGCTGCGCAACGCCGACCGGGTCGGCCCGGGCGGCAGCACGCGGGGCAGCCCGAGCTGGGCGGCCCAGCTCTGCCCGAGCAGCTGGTCGGCGAAGCAGCCCCGATTGGTGTTGACCGAGCCCGGGTGCGCCGGGTCGAGTTCGTGGACGAAGTACTCGCCGTTGAACAGGTCCCGGACGATCACCTCGGCTCCGCTGGCCGCCAGCTCGGCGCAGCGCAGGGCGAACGCGTCGTCGCCGACCTCGCGGGCCATCGCCCCGGCGGCCCGCAGCGCCGCCACGTACAGCCCGGAAAGCCAGCTGTTGCGGCCGAACCAGGTGGCGTCCTGGGTGTTGGGCTGCGCGCCGTCGAGGATCCCGTCCGGCTCGGCGTCGGAGCCGATCAGGTACTCGACCGCCTGCCGGGTTCGCGGCCAAACGCGTTGCAGCCATTCGGAATCCGGTGACATCTGGTGCTCGCGGTAGATCCGCAGGATCGTCCCGGCCTGCCCGTCGACCGCGGGGCTGCGGTCGGCCTCGCCGCGCATGCTCAGCTGCCCGGTCGCGGCGTGGAATCCGATGCCAAGGTCGACGCGCTCCCGGGTGTCCCGCTCCACGGCGGGGAACAGCCGGGCGAGCGCGTGCGCGTAGTGCCACACGTGCGTGCAGGTGCCGGCGCAGCAGTAGGCACCTTCCCAGCCGTAGAACCGGCCGTCGGCGAAGCGGTAGCAGGTCGACGTCGACAGGATCGTGGTGTTCGTGGCGACCCGCTCCAGGAACCAGTGCGGCAGCGTCGAATCCTCGTACCAGGCGCGCGTCCACGCCCGCGTCGCGCCGAGCAGGCGTTCCTGTTCGCGGGCCAGGTGCGCGACGACATCTTGCGCGCTGCCGAATCGGCTCGCGTAGTGCCGCAGCAGTTCCCGGCCGTGCTCCAGGAACGCCAGCCCTTCCCGGTCCGGCACCGGGAAGTACCAGGCCAGCACGAACCGGATCGTCCGCTGTTCGCCCGGCCTGAGCGTCACGCCAGCCGTGACCACTCCGGCACCGCGCTCCGTCAAGCCGTCCACTGTGGATGATCCTGGCGTCGGCGCGAAGACATCGCTCGGCGACTCGAAGGTCTCCGTCGCCGGGCACACCCGCGCCCGGTCCGCGCCGAGCACGGCCAAGGCGACGCTGCCGTGGTCCGGCAGTTCTGGCAGGGGCGGCTGCGCCGGGGCGTGATCGGTGAGCCGGAGCTGGTCGACGCCGACGTGCCCCCACGGGCCGGTCTCGGCGTCGATGATCTCGATGACCGCGTCCTCGCCCTTCCACGGCCCCAGGTACAGCACCCGGTCGGCCAGCTGGTCGCTGAACGAGCCGGTGGTGGTGCCGACGACCGCGCCGTCCACGACGACGTTGAGGCAGCACGTGCCGGGATAGTTGCCGCCGCTGATGCGGAACCGCAGGTAGTTGCGCTCGATCCGGAACGGTTCGCTGCGCAGCGTCCCGGTAGCGCGGTCCCGCGCTCCGGCGTCGTCGCCGGGCGCGCTCGCGTGCGAATCGGCCATCCGCATCCCGAACGCTCCCGCCTCGCCCTGGTAGTCCGGCCGGTCGAGAGTGCGGACCGGGCCGCTGCCGAACGCGTCGCCGGTGACCAACCAGCCCGCGTAGTCGGGCTTCTCCCAGTCCTCCAGCACGAGGTCCGCGCGCGCCGGGTTCTCCGCCGCGCCTTCGGTGGCGGTGAACTGCACGCCGGGCGCGCCGTCGAGCTCCCGGGAGTGCAGCCGGAGCGGCCGGGTGTGCCTGCTGGTCAGGCAGACGGGATTCGCCAGGAAGCCGGCGACTTCGACTTCGGCCGTGGTCGTTCCGGTGTTCGTCGCGGTGTAGTCGAGGAACACCGCGGGGTAGGAGCTGTCGTCGATCTCGGTCGGGACGAACGGCGAGCAGGCGTTCAGCGCGATCCGCACCGGCTCGCCCGGATCGGCGTAGTCGACCTCCGCCGCCGGTGGCCGCCCGGCGAAGGTCACACCCGGGAAGCCGCGCGCGTCGAGCCAGCGGGCGCGCTCGCCGTCGCCGTCGGTGACGCGCACCGCGAAGCCGTGCTCGAACGGCGAACTCGGCAGCGGCGGCCGGGTGAAGTGCAGGTCGTTGATGTTGGCCGGGGCGGTCCGGTTGTCGACGTCCCAGTGCCACAGCCGCCCGTCGCCGCCCAGGTAGAGCTGCCCGCAGCCGATGCCGCCGATCGGCATCCCGACGAACTTCAGCTCCTCGCCGCGCAACCGGCTCGGGGCGCCGCGGTCGGACAGGTCCTCGCGTTCAGTTTCGGCAGACACGACGCAACTCCCTCTGCGCTCCCGCGCGGGCGGCCGATTTCGGTGCGAAACCAGTCGATTCTAGGAATTCGCTGTGTCATCGCGCGGTTACTCGGTACGTTGATCATCCGGTCGGAGGAACGGCCGGCGATCGTTACCGGCCGTGAGGATGCCCACTATGCGGGAGTCGTGTCTCGGCCAGTGGTCGGCCGAGGTTTAGAGTGCTGCAGAGGCTGTTTTGGATGTGGTGATGCGGGTGCAGTAGGGCGGGTTGTTGTCTTTGAAGCGGCGCAGCCGCTTAGCCCACCTACGCAACCGGCACCGCCGCGGGTTCTCAGAGGTCTTCTCGCGAGGACAGCCCCGACGCGTCGTATTGGACATACGTGTGTCGGGGATCCCACAGCGAGAAGGCCTCTGAGGTTCCGCAACCCGCACCGCCACGCAAAACGAGCCTGGAAACAGGTATTTGGTCAACGAGGAAGGTTTCGACGCCATGGCTGTCGGCCAAGCCCCAGCACCGGGAGTGCGGGGTTCCGGAGCATCGGGAGATCCCACCCCGCGGAACTCGACCCGGCAGGTCGTGCTCGCCAGCCTCGTAGGAACCTCGATCGAGTTCTACGACTTCTACGTCTACGCGACCGCCGCGGTGCTGGTCTTCCCGCACCTGTTCTTCCCGGCGGGCGACCCGACCGCCGCGACCCTGCAGTCGCTGGCGACGTTCGCGATCGCCTTCGTCGCCCGCCCGGTCGGCTCCGCCCTGTTCGGCCACTTCGGCGACCGCATCGGCCGGAAGTCCACGCTGGTCGCGTCGCTGCTGACGATGGGCATCTCGACGGTGCTGATCGGCCTGCTGCCCGGCTACGAGCAGATCGGCGTCGTCGCGCCGCTGCTGCTGGCGCTGTGCCGGTTCGGCCAGGGACTGGGCCTCGGCGGCGAGTGGGGCGGGGCCGCGCTGCTGGCCACCGAGAACGCGCCCGCCAACAAGCGGGCCTTCTTCGGCACCTTCCCCCAGCTGGGCGCGCCGATCGGGTTCTTCTTCGCCAACGGGCTGTTCCTGCTGCTGTCCGAGTTCATGGACGACGCGACGTTCCTGGCCTGGGGCTGGCGCGTGCCGTTCCTGGTGTCGGCGGTGCTGGTCGTGGTCGGCCTGTGGGTGCGGCTGAGCATGCACGAAACCCCGGCGTTCGCGAAGGTCGTGGCGCGCAACGAGCGCGCGAAGGTGCCGTTCGCGCAGGTCTTCCGCAGCGACTTCAAGGCGCTGATGCTCGGCACGTTCATCATGCTGGCCACCTACGTGCTGTTCTACCTGATGACGGTGTTCTCGCTGTCCTTCGGCACGGCGAAGACCGGCCTGGGCTACGAGCGCTCGCAGTTCCTGGTCATGCTGCTGGTCGGCGTGGTGTTCTTCGGCCTGACGGTCCCGCTGGCCGGCTGGCTGGCCGACCGCTACGGGCGGCGGCCCACGCTGATCATCACCACGGTCGCGATCATCGTGTTCGGCCTGTTGCTGGGCCCGTGGTTCGGCGCGGACTCCGGCGTGGCCACGGTGTCGTTCCTGGTGGTCGGGCTCGGCCTGATGGGCATGACGTTCGGGCCGATGGGCGCGGTGCTGCCGGAGCTGTTCCCGACCGCGGTGCGCTACACCGGCGCCTCGGTGTCCTACAACCTCGCCAGCCTGCTGGGCGCCTCGGTCGCCCCGTACATCGCGACCTGGCTGGCCAGCTCCTACGGGCTGGGCTGGGTCGGCGTCTACCTGGCGGCGATGGGCGCGATCACGCTGATCGCGCTGATCATCACCAGGGAGACCCGCGAGGCGTCAATCGAGGACTGAACCCAACCGCGCGAGCAGCTCGTCCAGCAGCGGCAGCGAGGTCGCGTGGTTGAAGCGGACGAAGCCCCGTCCGGCCGTCGAGCCGGGCGGGGCGTAGTTCGTTCCGGAGTTGACCCGGATCCGGGCGTCCCGCAACAGCACTTCCGCCGGTTCCGGGCCGAGCTCGCGGACGTCCAGCCAGGCCAGGAAGCCGGCCTGCCCTAGGTGCACCCGGACCCGTGAGCGCTCGCCCGCCCACTCCTGCAACCGGTCGCGGGTGCGGTCCAGGTAGCTGCGCACCGCGGTGAGCCAGCCGTCGTCGTCCCGCCACAGCGCGGTCGCGACGGCGAGCCCGGGAACCGAGGCGCGCATCTTCTCGTACGGCGGGACGGTGTCGAGGAGGTGCTTCGTGGACTCCTGGCACACCAGCACCGCGGACTTGAGCCCCGGCACGTTCCATCCCTTGGACACGCTGGTCACGGTGACGGCCCGGTCGCCGACCGCGGCGAAGGGGACGAAGTCCTGATCGCTCGCGCGCAGCGGCGCGTGGACCTCGTCGCTGATCACGAAAGCCCCGTACCGGTCGGCTAGTCCGGCGATCGTCCGCAGCTCGTCGCGCGACCAGATCCGGCCCGTCGGGTTGTGCGGGTGGCACAGCAGCACCGCCCGCGCACCGGTGGCGAGCGCGTCGGCGACCGCGTCGAAGTCGATCCGCCAGCCGTCCTCGGCGGCGCGCAGCGGGCACTCCCGGATCGGCCGGTCGAGGTGGTCGAGCAGCGCCAGGAACGGGGGATAGGCCGGGGTCAGCAGCACGACGCCGTCGCCGGGCGCGGTCAGGCGGCGCACCGCCGCGTCGAGCCCGGCCATCACGTCGGCGACGGGCGAGACCAGCGCTGGATCGACGCGCCAATCCTGTTCCCGCGCAACCCAATCGGCAAACGCCGCGAGGTACTCGTCGATCACCGGGTAGCCGAAGTCGGAGCGTTCGACCAGTCCCAGCAGCACGTTTCGGGCCACCGGGCACAGCGGGTAGTCCATCTCGGCGATCCAGGCCGGCAGGACGTCGGGCTCGACCAGGGCCCACTTCTGCGATCTGCGCCGCCGCAGCTCCTCGGGGCGCAGGGCATCGAACTCGGCGTGCAGCTCCGCAACCGTCATTCCCGCGATTATGCGGCGGCAGCGGTCGAGGCGGTCCACGATCGGCGAAATTCGTTGGCGCGACGCCGGGTTCGCGTGGTTAGGTGCGGTCATGTCCGACATTGCCGCTGCTGAGCGCCTGCGGGCGTGGGTTCGGGAAGACTTCGGCATCGATCTCGTGGCGATCGATCCGGTCGGAAGCGGCGCGGACGTGGCCGCGGAAGTCCGGCGCGGGACTTCCGCGGAGGGGGAGCGGTACGCGGTCAAGTGGAGCGGCGGCGGCACGACGGCGGGGTTGGCGGTGTCGGCGTGGCTCGCCGAGCGCGGAGTGTCGGGTGTTGCCGGGCCGGTGCCGACGCGCGGCGGCGGGTTGTGGAGCGAGCGCGCTGGGCGCCGGTTGTCCTTGGCGCCGTGGGCATCCGACGAGGGCGCGTTGAACGGCGGGATGACGGCACAACACTGGGAGGCGTATGGAGCAATGCTCGCGCAGGTGCACGCCATGCCCGCGGCGGAGGCGCCGAAGTCGCTGCCGCGCGAGGAGCACACGCACGAGCGCTGGGCATCAGCAGTGCGCGTCCTCCACGGCGAGTGCGTTTCCGGCGAGCTTCCGGCCGATGATCTGGTGCGCTCCCTGATCTCGGCGTGGCGCGCCGCGGCGGATCGCATCGCGGCGCTGCTGGCGCAGGCCGATGCGCTGGGGCGGAAACTCCGCGCGCAGTACGCGCCCAACGTCGTCTGCCACGGCGATCCGCACCTGGGGAACCTGCTGTTGCGCGGCGCGGACGTGTTCCTGATCGACTGGGACGACGCGGTTCTCGCTCCGCGCGAACGGGATCTCCTGTTCGCGATCGGCGGGGTCCTGCTCCCGTTCGCGCCGGTCAGCCGGCAGGAACAGCAGTGGTTCTTCGCCGGGTACGGGCCGGTGGACGTCGACCCGCACCGCCTGGCCTACTACCGGTGCGTTCGCGCCATGGAGGACCTCGCCGTCCCGGCCGCCCAGGTGCTGGAGCTCCGCGCCCCAGAGGCGGAGCGAGCGGAAGCGCTGTCCATCTTCCAGGGCGTGGTGTCGTCCGCCGGGCTCGCCGGTCTCGCCCTCGCCTCGGCGCAGACCGGCTGAGCGGCGGTCACGGGCTAGATTTCTGCTTCGCCCCAAGCGTCGACGACGACCTTGTCGCCGACGGACAACCTTCCGGGCTGCAGGACGGCGAACTTGGTGCCGAAGGCGATTCCGTCATCCGCCCGCCGGTACTGGGCGAGGGTGCGAAGCGGCTCCGGGCCTGCTCGGCGACCGTCCGCCTGGTCGATGGTCGTGACGGCGCAGCGGATCGCGAGCTTGGCGTAACCCAGCACCGCCTCGCCGATCGAGATCGTGCGCGCCAGGTCCTCGACGTGCGGCTCTTCCCAGCCGCTGATCACGATGTTGGGGCGGAACCGGTTCATCGGCAGCGGCACCGCCCCGTTCTCGGTCAGCCGCTCGTTGAGCAGCTCCAGCGAGGCCGTGGAGATCAGGTGAACGGGGCAGCTGTCGGCGTAGCCGGACGTCCCGGGTGTCGCGCCGTCGGTCACGCGATCGTGTTCGGGTGGGACCCGCACCAGCCTGCTGCGCGCGCCGAGCAGTTCGGAAAGCCACTCCGCGGCGATGTCGCCCTGGTCGATCCCCAGGAACGGCGCGCCGAACAGGTCGACCGGTCGGCGTGCGCCCGTGCGGTTCACCGCGACGGCCACCGGTTCGATGCCCGGCGCCGAGAGGCTCAGCAGATCCCCGTCGACATGGGGTTGCACCAGCGCGAGCCGGGGGTGCTTGCGCTGGGTCCGGTAGGTGCCGTCGAGGTCGACGACCATGAACGCGCGGTCGTGTTCGAGTCCGGCCGGGGTCAGCGTGGAACCGCTCGTTGCGACTCCAGCGCATCCCTTCACCGGATAGCTGATGAGAGCGGCGATCTCGCCTGGCGCGGTGAACAAGGTGACAGGCCTCCTTGGTCAGGAGGCGCCCTTGTTTCCGTTCGTATCGGCGGTCAAGCGTGGCGGGCACAACCCGTCGCAGCGCCTCTCGACCGCGTCCTCAGGCAGCTTGCCTATTCGCGGCCTCGCAGTCAACGCAATTCTCACGGCAGCCGGCCGGAGGTGCGCAGCAGGTCGAGGAGGCGGTCGACGAACTCGGCCTGGGCCGCGTTGAGCTTCTCGCGGGCGGTGTCCGGATCGCACCACAGGGCCCGGTCGACCTCTGGGAAGCTCTGGCGGCGGCCCGACTTCGGCGGCCACTCCATCTCGAACTCGTTGCTGCGCAAGGCGGTCGGGTCGAAGTCGCCCTCGACGGCCCAGGCGGTCACGAGCTTGCCGTTGCGCTGCTTCACCTCGCCCAGCGGCGACAGGTCGCGGTCGGCCAGCGGCATGCCGGTCTCCTCGGCGAACTCCCGGACCGCCGCCGCCTGCGCGTCCTCGTCGGGCTCGTGCTCGCCCTTCGGGATGGACCAGGCTCCGGCGTCCTTCTTCTTCCAGAACGGCCCGCCCGGGTGCACCACGAGGACCTGCGGCGATCCGTCGTCGACCTTGAACAGCAGGATGCCGGCGCTTCGTTTGCTCATCCCACCAGTGTCGCGCACCAGGTCGGTGCCGCCGCACGGTGTCCGATGTGGATGGTGGTGCGAGCCGGCTGCCGGTCAGCTCTGGCGGAAATCCCGAAATCCGTCGATGCTGGCAGCGTGGAACGGGTCGTGCTGCATGTGGATCTCGATCAATTCATCGTCGCCGTCGAGCTGTTGCGCCACCCCGAGCTGCGGGGGCGGCCGGTGCTCGTCGGCGGATCCGGCGACCCGAAGCAACGCGGCGTCGTGGCCGGAGCGTCCTACGAGGCCCGCGAGTTCGGGGTTCGCTCGGGGACGCCGCTGCGCACCGCGGCGGCCCGCTGCCCGGAGGCGGTGTTCCTGCCCGCAGACCGCGAAACCTACCTCGCCGCGTCCGCCGACGTGATGGCGGCGCTGCGGGAGGTCGGCGGCATCCTGGAGGTCGCCGGGTGGGACGAGGCGTTCATGCTGGTCGACACCGAAGACGCCGAGCTGACCGCGCGATCGGTTCAGCGGCACGTGCGGGAGCGCACCGCGCTGGCGTGTTCGGTGGGCATCGGCGACAACAAGCTCCGCGCGAAGCTGGCTTCCGGGCTGGCCAAGCCGGCCGGGGTGTTCCGGCTGGACATGTCCAACTGGGTCGAGGTGATGGCATCCCGGCCGCCGGAAGCGTTGTGGGGCGTCGGCGCGAAGACGGCGAAGAAGCTCGCCGCGCGCGGCATCGCCACGGTCGGCGACCTGGCGCGGACCGCGATGGCCGACCTCGCAGGCGAGTTCGGGCCCAACATCGGGCCCTGGCTGGTCGCGCTCGCGCACGGCTACGACTCGACCCCGGTCACCGACGAGCCCTACCGGGCGCGCTCGCACGGCCGGGAGGTCACCTTCCAGCAGGACCTGCGTGACGAGGCCGAGATGCGCTCGGAGATCACCCGCCTCTCGCACGTCGTCGCGGACGACCTCGCGGACGACGACGTCCTGGCCCGCCGGGTCGTGGTCAAGGTGCGGGATTCCCGCTTCGCCACCCACACCCACGGCGTGTCGCTACAGGCCCCCACCCGCGACGCCGAAGCCATCGACGAGGCGGCCCAGACGGCCCTCGGCCGGTTCCCGCTGGACCGCCCGGTCCGCCTGCTCGGCGTCCGGGCCGAGATCGCCCGCGCGGCAGACTGAAGCGAACGGCCTGTTCGCCTCGCTAGGCGGAGTGATCGGTCCGTTCGCTCCGGTCCGGTGATCGTCGTGGATTGAGGTGAACGGACCGTTTGTCCCGGTAGGCGGAGTGATCGGTCCGTTCGCTTCAGTCCGCGTGCGTGCGGTCGGCGAGGGCCTTGCGCAGCAGCGGGGTCAGGCGGAAGTCGACGAGGCTGCGCATCGCCAGCGCGAAGTTGGTGCGCTCGACGCCCGGCGTCGCCAGGACCTGACCGGCTATCCGGTACAGGTCGTCGGCGTCCACCGCGACCACCCGAACCAGCAGGTCGGTCGCGCCGGTGAGGCCGAAGACCTCGACGACCTCCGGGATCTGCGCCATCGACTCGGCGAGCTCGCCGAGCATCTGCTGGGTGACCTGCACGGTGATGAACGCCGTCAGCGGATGGCCGAGCGCGGCCGGGTCGATGCGCCGCTCGAACGACCCGAGCCTGGGTTCCAGCTTGGCGAGCCGGGCCTGCACGGTGTTGCGGGACAGGCCGACGCGTTCGGCCAGCGCGACCACCGTCGCGCGCGGCTCCTCCCGCAACGCCAGCAGCAGCCGGATGTCCACCTCGTCGAGCGTGTCAGTGCTGGGCACAATGCTCACCTTCGTCCGCTCGCACCGAACCGTGCCGGTGCAGAATGCGCAAAATCGGGTCCATAACTTGTGCAGTGATTGTGCTCTTGGTGTTCTCCTTGAAGCAATGTGGCAACTTTCCCGAGGAGGCGCTATGACCAGCGCGGCACCGGTCCAGGCGGCGACGGCCGAATCCCTGCGCGAGGTCGAGCAGCAGGTGCTCTGGTTGTCGGCCGCGATCATCGACCACGCCAACCGGGTGCGGCCCAACGCCTCGGGGCTCAAGGTCGGCGGGCACCAGGCGTCCTGCGCCTCGATGGTGTCGATCATGACCTCGCTGTACTTCGAGCACCTGACGGCGGCGGACCGGGTCTCGGTGAAGCCGCATGCGTCGCCGGTGCTGCACGCGATCAACTACCTGCTCGGCGAGCTCGACGAGTCGCACCTGACTACGTTGCGCGAGTTCGGCGGCCTGCAGAGCTACCCGAGCCGCACCAAGGATCCCGACCCGGCGGACTACTCGACGGGCTCGGTCGGCCTCGGCGCGACCGCGCCGATCTGGGGCGCGGTGGCCCGCCGCTACGTCGACAGCCACGTCGGCGGCGCGGGCACCGGTCGGCAGTACTCGCTGCTGGGCGACGCGGAACTGGACGAGGGCGCCTGCTGGGAAGCGATCATGGATCCGACCGTCGCCGACCTCGGCGAGATCGTCTGGATCGTCGACCTCAACCGCCAGTCGCTGGACCGGGTCGTGCCGAACATCGCGGCCAACCGGCTGCAGGGCATGTTCGCCGCCGCGGGCTGGCAGGTGCTCACCTTGAAGTACGGGCGGCTGCTGGAAGAGCTGTTCGCCCGGCCGGGCGGCGAGGCGCTGCGGGCGCGCATCGACGGCATGAGCAACCCGGAGTACCAGCGGTTGCTGCGGTGCACGCCAGAACAGCTGCGCGAGCGGCTTCCCGGCGTCGACGGCGGCGAGATCGCCCGACTGCTGTCCGATGTGGACGATGAGGCGCTCGCCGCGGCGATCCGCAACCTCGGCGGGCACGACCTGGCGGCGCTGGACGGCGCGTTCCGGGCCATCGACGACACCCGGCCCACCGTCATCTTCGCTTACACCGTCAAGGGATACGGCCTGGCCAGCGAGGGCCACCCGCAGAACCACGGCTCGCTGCTGAGCGCCGAGCAGATGCAGCAGCTCGCCGAGAGCGTCGGCGCCGACCTGAGCGACCCGTGGCACCGCTTCGCTGCCGGCAGCCCGGCGGGCCAGCGGTGCGCCGACGCCGCTGCGCGCCTGCGCCGCCGCGAGCGCCCGCAGGTGTCGCCACCGGAGCTGCCGGCGGACATCGGGCGGACGCCGACCGGCACCACCACGACGCAGGCCGCGCTCGGCCGCGCGCTGCTGGACCTGACGCGCGGTGCGCCGGAGGCGGCGGCGCGGATCGTGACGCTGGCGCCGGACGTCAGCTCGTCGACGAACCTCGGCGGCTGGCTGAACAAGGTCGGCGTGTGGTCGCCGACGGAGCGGGTGGACTGGTTCGCCGACGACGCCGAGACCATCCTGCACTGGCGGGAACGCCCGGCCGGTCAGCACATCGAACTCGGCATCGCCGAAACGAACCTGGTCGGCCTGCTCGGCGAGCTCGGCGCCACCTGGAGCCGCTGGGGCCAGCCGCTGCTGCCGATCGGCGTCGTCTACGACTGCTTCGTCGGGCGCGCGCTGGAACCGTGGTCGTTCGGGATGTACGCGGGCGGCCAGTCGATCCTGGTGGGCACGCCCTCGGGCGTCAGCCTCGCGCCGGAGGGCGGCGCGCACCAGTCCGTGATCACGCCGTCGATCGGCCTGGAGCAGCCGGGCCTGACCAGCTACGAGCCGGCGTTCGCCATCGACACAGAGTGGTGCCTGCTGGCCGGGATGGCCCGCCTCGGCAGGCCCGACGGCGGCTCCGCGTACCTGCGCCTGTCGACCCGGCCGGTCGACCAGACGCTCGCGGCGGTGCCCGCCGACCCGGCGGCCCGCGAACGCCGTCGCCGCCTGGCGATCGGCGGCGCCTACCCGCTGCGCCGCCACACAGCGCCGGAGGTGACGTTGGCGGCGATGGGCGCGTTGGTGCCCGAGGCGCTGGCGGCCGCCGACCGGCTCGAAGAGCAGGGCGTCGGCGCGGACGTGGTGTGCGTGACCAGCCCGGGCCTGCTGTTCGAGGCGTTGCGGGCGCGGCAGGGCGCCGGGGGATCGGCGGGCATCCTGGACCAGGTCTTCCCGGCGCACCGGGCGACGCCGCTGGTGACCGTCCTGGATGGACATCCGCACACGCTGGCGTTCCTGGCGGGGATCAACCGGGTCCGGGCCGCCCACCTCGGCGTCACGGCCTTCGGCCAGTCGGGCTCCCTGGAGGATGTCTACCGCTACCACGGCCTGGATGCCGACACCATCGTCCGCACGGCCCTCGACATCACCGACCACGCCTGATCCGCCGCGGCGGGCCAGGCACCCGCGCGTACTTTGGGTCGCTATAGAGCCTGTTTCCAAACTCGTCCTGCGTGGCGGTGCGGGTGGCGGAACCTCAGAGGTCTTCTCGCTGTGGGATCCCCGACATCATGAATGCCAATTCACCACGTCGGGGCTGTCCTCGCGAGAAGACCTCTGAGAACCCGCGGCGGTGCCGGTTGAGTAGGTGGGCTAAGCGGCTGCGCCGCTTCAAATACAAAACGCCCGCGTTACCACATCCGCACGTCACCACATCCAAAACAGCCTCTATAGCAACAAAAAGTACGCACGGGTGTCAGGTGCCGAAGCCTGCCGCTATGGCCAGGAAGATCTCGGTGCAGTGCTCGATGAGGCGCGGCTCGTCGACGTCGAGGGTGCCGTCGAGCCAGGCCGTCAGAGCCTGGGCCAGGCCGCCCACGATGAAGTGCGTCGTGAGTTCGAGGTGCGGGCTTTCGGTGATGCCGTAGAAGTCCTGCGCCTGGCCGCCCAGTAGCGCGGCGAACAGCCTGGAGGAATCCAGGCGGCGTTGTGCCAGCAGGGGACTGGAGAGCGAGATCGAGAACAGCAGCCGGCCGCGCCTCGGGTCGCGGGCGATCGTGCGGACGATGTTCTCCAGTCCCGCCCGGACTTTTGCCCGTTCGCCCGGCTCCGCCGACGTGACCGCGTCCAGCGTTGTCGTGGCGAGGTCGTCGACCACGTGGTCGTACACCGCCGCCGCCAGCGCGTCGCGGTCGGCGAAGCTTTCGTAGAAGTAGCGCGTCGCCAGGCCCGCCCGCTGGCATGCGCCGCGCACCGTCAGGGTCGGGCTGTCGCCCGGTGCGCCGAGCAGGTCCAGTCCGGCCTCGATGAACTGCGCCCGGCGCTCGGCCTGGCGGTGATCGCCCTGCACCCCGCCGTAGACCCGAAGTGGAGACGTGCTCATCCGCCCATCTTGACAGATCGCCGACACCACTGTTCCCTATCTGGGAACGGCCGTGTGCAGAAATGACCCCGGTGCGGAGGGCGGCGGGCGGTGACGGTTTCGGTGACGAAGGCCAAGCGGATCGAGGACGCGGTGCTCGGCGTGGGCCTGCTGGCCGGCAACGCGAACGTGATCATGCAGCTGGCTCGCGCCGGGGTGGGCCACGGCGTGGTGGAGAGCAGGGTCGAGGGCGGCCAGCTGTTCCGGCATCCGGTGAAGCGGACCCGCACGACCCTGGCCTACCTGGTGGTGGCGGCGATGGGCACCGAGCGGGAGAAGACGCTGTTCCGGCGCGGGGTGAACCGGGCGCACGCGCAGGTGCGCTCGACGGATGCCAGCCCGGTCGCCTACAACGCCTTCGACCCGGATCTGCAGCTCTGGGTCGCGGCCTGCCTGTACAAGGGATTCGAGGACAACTACCGGATCTTCTTCGGCGAGCCCGACGCCGCAACGGCGGAGGCCTTCTACTGCGAGGGCGCGGTGCTGGGCACGACCTTGCAGGTGCCGGCGGATGCGTGGCCGCGGGACCGGGACGCCTTCGAGGAGTACTGGACCGAATCGCTGGATCGCGTCTCGATCGACGACACCGTGCGCGCCTACCTGCACGACGTGACGATGCTGGCCTGGCTGCCGCGCCCCGTGGCGCTGATCTTCGGCCGCTTCAACAGGTTCGTGACGACCGGGTTCCTGCCGGAGCGGTTCCGCGCGGAGATGCGGCTGCCGTGGAGCGGCCGGGACCAGCGCCGGTTCGACGCGCTGATGTCGGCGCTGGCGGCGATCGTGCGACGGCTACCGCCGGTGGTGCGCCGGTTCCCGTTCAACCTCATCCTCTGGGACCTGCGCCGCCGCATCAGGACCGGCCGCCCGCTGGTGTGAGGCTCAGCAGGACCCGTCGGCGACGGTGGCCGAGAGCGCCTAGGAATACGTCGGCGGCAGGATGGCCGACGCAGGGCCTGCTTCGCCGATGGTGGTGGCGGTGACCGTCATGCACACCGCGACGTCGTCCTCGGCGCTGATCGTGTACCGCTCCACAGTCACCTGGCCTCGTGCTCCACGGCGCCTTCCGCCGCCGGCTCGCCGGCCCGAGTCACCTTGAGCAGCCCGATCTCGTCGGCCGCGTCCGAGTGCTGCAACGCGTCTTCGATGTGCCACGCGAAGCTGTTGTCATTGTGGAGCGGCGGTCCTTCAGAGGTGGATGTTCGGGCGCCGCCGATTGCTCAGGTCGGGACTCGTGAGCGAAAAAACCGGTAAGAGCCGGCTTTCGCGCTCACGACCAGAATCGGCCGATGTGGACCGCGCGAGCGGCCGGATGTCGATTCGTCGGTTTTCGTTCTCCTGATCGTCACCTGCTCGGGGGTGTGCTGCGTCCGGTAAACATGAAAGATTTTCTGATCAGTTGTTTGATCAGGGACGCAGGGACTGGGAACTAGACATGGCAGGGATGAGCAGGCGCGGTTTCCTCCGGGCCGCGGGCATCACCGGAACCGTCCTCGGCAGCGGCTTGCTCGGCGCCGGCCCGGCGCTCGCGAGAGGCGCGAACCCGAGGGTGGTCAACGCCGCCGGGACGACATTGCAGCGCACGGCCGTCGCCGCACCGGGCAGCGGCTACCGGCGCTTGGTGGCCGGTCCGGGCTGGCCGCAGGTGGTGCGCACCGACCTGGTCGAGGGCCGATCAGGCCGGGACGACCGCCGGGTGCCGATCGCCGCCTTCACCCAGTTCACCGACCTGCACCTGGTGGACGCGCAGAGCCCGGCGCGGTTCGAGTACGTGCACCCGCTGGCGGGCGGGGCGTGGCGGCCGCAGGAGACGCTCGGCGCGCTGGCCGCGGCGCACCTGGTGCGGCGGGTCAACGCCCTGCAGGGCGGGCCGGTCACCGGGCGGACGCTGGATTTCATGATCACCACCGGCGACAGCACCGACAACCACGAGCAGGCCGAGCTCGACTGGTACTTCGCGGTGCTCAACGGCGGGCGGCTGGCGCAGAACACCGGCGACCCGAAGAACTACGAGGGCGTCCAGGACTCCGGCGACCCGCTGTACTGGCATCCCGAAGGCGGCGTCGCGGACCGGTTCCGCGAGCTGGGTTTCCCCGTGCTGGACGGGTTCTTCGCGGATGCGCTCCGGCCGTTCGACAGCCCCGGGCTGCGCATCCCGTGGTACGCGGTCTTCGGCAACCACGACAACGCCGTCGTCGGGACGGTGCCGGACGAGCTGATCCCGGGCCTGCACAACTGGTACACCGGCTCGCGCAAGATCATTGGCCGGGACGAGCGCGAGACCCGCGAGGTCGCCGCCCTCCTGCGCGGCGACCGGGAGAAGTCGTCGCTGGCGGTGGAATCCCGCAGCGGCATCATCCGCACCGTCACGCCGGACGAGCACCGCAGACCGTTCGACACCGAGGAGTTCATCCGGGCCCACCTGGATCCGGCCAACACCGGGCCGGGGCCGGTCGGCCACGGGTTCGACGCCGACCACACCGAGCCGTACTACACCTTCCAGATCGCGCCCGGCGTCACCGGAATCAGCCTGGACAGCACGAACACCGCCGGATTCGCCGAAGGCTCCCTCGGGCTCGCGCAGTACCAATGGCTGGAGAAGGTGCTCACGCGCGGAAGTTCGGAGTACTACGACGCCCTCGGGTGCAAGCAGCGGCAGTCCGCTTCCGACGAGCTGTTCGTGTTGTTCAGCCACCACACCAGCACGTCGATGACGGCGCTGCTGCCGGACTTCCGCAGGCCCGGGGAGATCCGGAAGAGCGGCAGCTCGGTGGTGCGGCTGCTCAAGCGCTTTCCCAACGTGCTGGCCTGGGTCAACGGGCACACCCACCGCAATGCGATCACGCCGCACCACGCCGACGATCCGGCGTGCGGGTTCTGGGAGATCAACACGGCGTCCCATGTGGACTTCCCGCAGCTCGCGCGCGTCATCGAGCTGGTCGACAACGGCGACGGCACGCTGTCGCTGTTCACCACGCTGATCGAGGCCGACAGCCCGTACCAGGTGGACTACGACGACCGCTCTCCGGCGGGCCTCGCCTCGCTGTACCGGGAGCTGTCGTTCAACGACCCGCACACCGACCTCGCGCAGCTCGGCGAGGCCGGCGACCGCAACACCGAGCTGTTCGTCGCCGGGCGCATGCCGACCCGCTGAGCGCGCGCGCCGAGGCGGCCTGGACCACCCTGGTGTCGTGACGCGACAGGCACCGGGAGGCTGAGATGGACGGCGGACCTGTGGTCGTGGGCGTTGACGGCTCGGCGGTCGCGCGCAACGCCGCGCGCTGGGCGGCGCGGGAGGCGGTGCGCCGGAGGGTCGGCCTGCGGATCGTCTACGCGGACGCGACCGCGCAGCCGATGTTGGCGGACGTGCACCGGCCGACAGAACACCACGTCCGCGACGATGTCGCGCGCTGGCTCGGGGCGAGCGCGGACGCCGCGCGGGAGCAGGAACCGGAGGTGCCCCTCGATGCCGCGGCCGTGCCGGGCACGGCGGAGAAGGTGCTCATCGCGGAGTCCGAGCAGGCCGGGCTCCTGGTGGTCGGGGATCGCGGGTTCGGCGGGTTCACCGGCCTGCTGGCCGGGGCGGTGGCGGTGAAGGCCGCCGCGCACGCGCGCTGCTCGGTGGCCGTGGTGCCCGACACCGGCGATCCGCTGACCTTCCCGGTGACCGGACCGGTGGTGGCCGGGGTGGACGACGCTCTGTCCGCGGAGCCGGTGCTGGCGCACGCCTTCGCGGTGGCGGCGTCCCGGGCGGTGCCGGTGCACGTCGTGCACGCCTGGGAAGTGGTCGGGATCGACCTCAGGTGGCTGCGTGCGCGGCTGCCCGAGGAGGAGGTCAGCGAGAACGAACAGCGGTTCGTCGCGGAGGCCCTGGCGGGCTGGGGCGAGCGGTTCCCGGACGTCGAGGTGCGGCGGTTCGTCGGCCGCGGCTCGCCGACCGCGAAACTGCTCGCCCGCGCCACGGAAGCCCAGCTCGTCGTGGTGGGCGCCCGCGGCAGGGGCGGCGTCGCGGGCGCGCATCTGGGCTCGACGAGCCACAAGCTGATCCACCACTCGCCGTGCCCGGTGCTCGTCGTCCGCGACACCCCGCGGTAGGAATCCCTTTCGCCGCAAGCGAGTTCGCCTCCGGCGGCCGTCCGGTTGATCACCCCTTGACGGCGTTCCCCGGATTTTCCATGCTCTGGTGGCCATATGTGACCTTGAACGCCATTTCGACGAGGAGTGGGACATGAAGACCAAGGCTGCAGTGCTGCACGGCCCCGGCGAGGACTGGGAAATCGAGGAGATCGACCTGGGTGACCCGGTGGCGGGCGAGGTGCAGGTGCGGCTGGCGGCCTCGGGGCTGTGCCACTCCGACGAGCACCTGCGCACCGGCGCGAGCCCGGTCGCGTTCTACCCGGCGGTGGGCGGGCACGAGGGCGCCGGGGTCGTCACAAAGGTCGGGCCCGACGTCACCGCTTTCCGGGAAGGCGACCACGTCGTGCTGGCGTTCATCCCCGGGTGCGGGGCGTGCCGATCGTGCGCGCGCGGGATGCAGAACCTCTGCGACGCCGGCGGCAGCCTGATGACCGGCAAGGCGATTTCCGATGGCACGCACCGGTTGTCGCTGCGCGGCGAGCCGATGGTGCCGATGTGCCTGCTCGGAACCTTCGCGCCGTACGTGACCGTCAACCAGGCGTCAGTGATCAAGATCGAGGACGACATCCCGCTGGACAAGGCCGCGCTGCTGGGCTGCGGCGTGTCCACGGGCTGGGGCTCGGCGACCGAGATCGGCAACACCCGCGCCGGTGACACCGTGGTGGTCGTGGGCGTCGGTGGCGTCGGCATCAACGCGGTGCAGGGCGCGGCGGCGGCGGGAGCGCGCTATGTGATCGCCGTCGACCCGGTGGCGTTCAAGCGGGAGAAGGCGCTGGAACTCGGTGCCACGCACGCCTTCGAGTCGATGGCCGACGCGGCGGAGCCGGTCGGTGAGCTGACCTGGGGGCAGAACGCCAACGCCGTCATCCTGACCAAGGGCGTGGTCGAGGGCTCGGACCTGCAGCCGGCGCTGCGCATGACGGCCAAGGGCGGCCAGGTCGTGGTCGTCGGCATGGGCCACTACCAGCAGACCGACGCCACGCTGGGCCTGTTCGAGCTGACGCTGCTGCAGAAGCGGGTGCAGGGCGCGATCTTCGGCGGCGTCAGCCCGCGCACCCAGATCCCGCGCCTGCTGGAGCTCTACCGGCACGGCACGCTGAAGCTCGACGAGCTGGTCACCACCACCTACCGGCTCGAGGACATCAACGCCGCCTACCAGGACATGCGCGACGGGAAGAACCTGCGCGGCATGGTGATCTACGGCGACGACGACTACTGATCGAGGGCTTTTCGGCCGGGCGTCACCGCGTGGCGCCCGGCCGCCCGGTCACGCCGAATCCGGCCGCCAGCTCCCGCATCGCGGTGTCGAGCAGGTCGCTGAGGTCGGAATCGGCTCGGTCCAGCCATTGTTCGTAGGCCGCGACGGAGACGCCGAGCGTGGCGTGGGCGATGGCCTGCGGCGCGAGGCCGTCCGCGGGTTCGCCCAGGCGGTCGCCGACGAACTCCGCGACCACCTGCCGCCAGGCCTGGAACCGCAGCGTCGAGTGGGCCTGCAGCGCCGGCACCCCGAGGATGAGCCGCATCCGGCGGCGGTGCGCCGGGATCTGCTCCGGGGCGACCCGGTTGAACTCGACCAGGCAGTGCCGGATCGCGTCCATCAGCGGGCTTTCCGGCGGCGCGGCGCGGAGATCCGCGCGCATCCGGTCGAGCTCGCCGTCGAAGTCGCCCCACGGGATGTCGTTCTTCGACGGGAAGTAGTGGAAGAACGTCCGGCGCGCGATGCCGGCCGCGCGGGCGATGTCGGTGACGGTGGTCTGCTCGAAACCCTGCTCGTCGAAGAGCTCGAATGCGACCTGCTCCAGCTCGGCGGCGGTGGTCACCCGCCGTCGACCGCCGGGTCGCGGGACTGAGCCGATCGTGTTCTGCCCCAACTGATGCGTCTCCAGGTCTTCCAAAATGCACTCGGTGCAAATACGGTGGCCGGAAGTGGCCGGCGGCCGACTTCGGGTCGGCCCGCTCGACGAGGAGCATCGCATGGCTGACGAGCAGCACGATTTGGGCACTGCCGCCGCCGAACCGGCGGTCGAAGAGGAATTGCTGGTAGAAGAGGTCTCGATCGACGGGATGTGCGGGGTCTACTGATGACCACCGCGGCGGAGTTCGACACGAGCCAGGGCTATCGGTTGAATCCGCAGGTCGCGTTGCGCCCCGAGCCGTTCGGGGCGCTCGCGTACCACTTCGGCAACCGCAAGCTGTCGTTCCTGAAAGTTCCCGAGCTGGTGGACCTCGTGCGGGGCCTCGGTGAGCACGCCACGGTCGAGGACGCGCTGCTGGTCGTTCCGGCGGAGCGCCGGGCGTCGTTCCGGCGGGCGCTGGCCTCGCTGGCGGCCACCGACATGATCCTGCCCCGATGAGCTGAGGAGTGCTTCGAAAGTGGCTTGCGTAGCGGTGCGGGTAGCGGCCCCCCTGCGGGAGTTATCGTCGCCGCCTCGCTGTGGGATCCCCGACTTATGTATGTCCAATACACGGCGCTGGGGCTGTCCTCGCCGAGAGCCCCAGTGGGCGGGCACAGTCTGAGAACCCGCCGCGGTGCAAGCTGAGCCCCTCACCGCAAGCGGCTGCCGCCGCTTACAAACACCCAAGGCGGCGTTTTCGCGCGAAAACGCCGCCGGCCCCGCACCGAAGGCGCCGGTTTCGCGCGAAAGCGCCGGTGCTGCCCGAACGAGTGGAGTCAAAGGTGACTGCTGTCGAACCGGCGCCCGTTCCCTCGCTGGTGGAGCAGTTCAAGGGCGGGCTGGCCGCCCCGATCTGCCTGACCTGGGAGTGGACCTACGCCTGCAACCTGGCCTGCGAGCACTGCCTTTCGTCGTCCGGCCGGCGGGATCCGCGCGAGTTGACCACGGCCGAGATGAAGGCCGTGATCGACGAGTTGCAGCGGATGCAGGTGTTCTACGTCAACGTCGGCGGCGGCGAGCCGACGGTGCGCCCCGACTTCTGGGAGCTGCTGGACTACGCCATCGAGCACCAGGTGGGCGTGAAGTTCTCCACCAACGGCCTGCGCATCGACCGCAAACGCGCTGAGCAGCTGGCGGCCACCGACTACGTGGACGTGCAGATCTCCTTGGACGGCGCGACGCGCGAGGTGAACGACGCCGTGCGCGGTCCGGGTTCGTTCGACATGGCGATGCGCGCGTTGGAGAACCTGTCGGCCGCCAGGATGCGGGATTTCAAGATCTCGGTCGTGATGACCCGGCAGAACGTGTCGCAACTGGACGACTTCAAGGCGATCGCGGACCGGTTCGGCGCGCAGCTGCGGATCACGCGGCTGCGCCCGTCGGGGCGCGGGGCGGACGTGTGGGACGAGCTGCACCCGACCGATGCGCAGCAGCACGAGATCTACTCGTGGCTGGTCGAGCACGGCGAGCAGGTGCTCACCGGCGACTCGTTCTTCCACCTGAACGCGCTGGGCTCCACGCCGTTGCCGGGGTTGAACCTGTGCGGCGCGGGCCGCGTGGTGTGCCTGATCGACCCGGTGGGCGACGTGTACGCGTGCCCGTTCGCGATCCACGACGCGTTTAAGGCCGGCAACGTTCGCGAGACCGGTGGATTCGACCGGGTGTGGCGGGAATCGGAGCTGTTCACCGAACTGCGGCAGCCGCAGTCCGGCGGCGCGTGCCAGTCGTGTTCGGCGTTCGACGCCTGCCAGGGCGGCTGCATGGCGGCGAAGTTCTTCACCGGCCTGCCGCTGGACGGCCCCGATCCGGAGTGCGTGAAGGGCCACGGGCGAACGGCACTGTCCGTTGTGGACAGTTCCGGGCTGCCGAAGGCGTCGCAGGACCACTCCCGCTCCTCGCGGCGAGTCGGGCTGGGCATGCCTTCGATGCCCGCCAAGCCGTGCGACTCCAGCCCCTTGGCGAGCCAGTTGTGAGACTGACCGACGGCGTCCGGCTGGGCGCGGTGACCGCGCCGTCGCGGGTTCTGTTCGGGCCGCACGAGACGAATCTGGGCCGTGGTCGCGGCATTTCCGACCGGCACGTGGCTTACTACGCGGCCCGGGCGGCCGGTGGCGCGGGCGTGATCGTCACCGAGACGGCCAGTGTGCACGCCTCCGACTGGCCCTACGAGCGGGCTCCTCTGGCCGCGGAGTGCGGTGCGGGCTGGGCGGCCGTCGCCGATGCCTGCCGGCCGCATGGCGCGGTGGTGCTCGCCGGTCTCGGGCACTCGGGCTCGCAGGGATCTTCGGCGTTCTCGCAGTATGCGCTGTGGGCGCCGTCCCGGGTGCCGGACGTGGCCAGCCGTGAGCTGCCGATGGAGCTGGAGCAGGGCGAAATCGACGAGCTGGTCGCGGGTTTCGCCGCTGCGGCGGAATCGGCCGTGCGGGCCGGGATGCACGGCGTCGAGATCGAGGCCGGTCAGTACTCGCTGCTCCGCCAGTTCCTGTCCGGGCTCACCAATCAGCGTGCAGATGCCTATGGCGAGGACAAAACGCTGCTGCTGCGCGATGTTCTGTCCGCTGTTCGCCGCGTGGTCGGTGATCGCGTGGTGGGGCTGCGGCTTTCCTGCGACGAACTCGCGCCCTGGGCGGGGATCACCCCGGAGCAGGCCGCCGGGATCGTCGAAGCCGTGGCGGACCGGATCGACTACCTCGTGGTGGTGCGCGGTTCCGCGATGGGAACCTCGGCGACGCGGCCGGACCTGCACACCGAGCCCGGTTTCAACATCGACCTCTGCAAGCAGATCCGCGAGGTCGTGAGTGAAAACTCCGGTAAGAACCGGAACGAACACTCACGACCGCTGGTGGCGCTGCAGGGCAGCATCGTCGACCCGCAGCAGGCGCAGCAGGCGCTGGACGACGGCGTCGCGGATCTCGTCGAGATGACGCGCGCCCAGATCGCCGAGCCGCGACTGGTCGAGCTGGTCCGCGCAGGACACGCAGACCGGATTCGGCCGTGCGTGCTGTGCAACCAGAAGTGCCGCGTCCGGGACAACCGAAACCCGATCGTCTCGTGCATCGGCGAGCCGTTCAGCGGGCACGAGAGCAGCGCCCCCGAGCCCGCGCCCACGGCCCGGCGCGAGGTGCTGGTCGTCGGCGGCGGCCCGGCCGGGCTGGAGGCGGCGCGGGTGCTGGCCGAGGGCGGGCACGAGGTCGAGGTCGTCGAGAAGGACGACCGGCTCGGCGGCGCGGCCCGATGGGCCGCCGAGGTCGGCGGGCGCGGTCGGCTGAGCCGGCTCGTGGACTGGCTGGAAGCGGAGGTGCGCAGGCTCGGCGTGCGCGTCACGCTCGGCACCGAGGTCACCGAGGCCGACCTGATCGGCACCAGGCGGGACGTGCTGGTGGCGATCGGATCCGTCCCGGGGCCGCGCGCGTACGAGCTCCGCGGCGGCGTGGTCATCGACGTCGCCGACCTGCTCGACCACCATTCCGTGCCGGACGGGCCGGTGGTGGTGTCCGATCCGGTCGGCGACGCGGTCGGCGTCGGCGTCGCCGAGCTGCTGGCCGGGCAGGGCCGGGAAGCGGCGATCGTCACGCAGGACCAGGTCGTGGGCACCCAGCTGGCCCTCACCGGCGACCTGGCGGACGCCAACGGCCGGCTGCAGCGCGCCGGGGTGCGGCTGGAGAAGCGTTCGCTGCTGCGCGAAGTCCACACAGATCACGTGATCCTGGAGGACACCTTTACCGCGCAGCGCCGAACCCTGCCCTGCGCCTCGGTCGTCCACTGTGGACATCGACTGCCCAACCCGGACCTGGCCGGGTGGCCGCGGGCGGGCGACTGCGTGGCGCCCAGGACGATCCACGAGGCGATCCTCGAAGGCCGCCGCGCGGCGCACGAGATCACCGCGCTGGTCGGGGGAGGCGTGCGATGACCCGCTACCTGTTCTCGCCGCTGCGGATCGGCCCGGTAACCGTGCGCAACCGCATCGTGTTCTCCGCGCACCTGACGAACTACGCCGAGGACGGCCTGCCCAGCGAACAGCACGCCGCCTACTACGCCGCCCGCGCCGCCGGTGGTGCGGGCCTGGTGATCACCGAGGAGCATTCGACGCACCCGACGGACTGGCCGTACGAGAAGCTGATCCACGGCTTCCACCGGTCGGTCGTGCCCGGGTATCGCCGGATCACCGAGGCGGTCCACGCGCACGGCGTGCCGATCTTCGCCCAGCTCAACCACAACGGCGGGCAGGCGTCGTCGATGTACTCCCGGCTGCCGGTGTGGGCGCCGTCCGCGGTGCCGGACCCGATGTTCCGGGAGGTGCCCAAGGCGATCGACGCCCGCGAGATCGCCGAGGTCGTGGCCGGCTACGGCACCGTCGCCGGGCACTGCGCGGAGGGCGGGTTCGACGGCGTCGAGCTGCAGTGCTCGCACTCGTCCATCGTGCGCGGTTTCCTTTCCCCCGCGACGAACAAGCGCACCGACTCCTACGGCGGATCGCTGGCCGGCCGGGCCCGCATCCTGCTGGAGATCATCGACGCGGTGCGCGAGGCGCTCGGCCCGGAGCGGGCGCTGGGCGTGCGGCTGTGCGGGGACGAGCTGATCGAGGGCGGCACCACCATCGACGAGGCGGTCGAGGTCGCGCGGATGGTGGAGGCCACCGGCAAGGTCGACTACATCAACACCTCCATCGGCGTGGCGACGTCGACGCTCTACATGATCGAGGCGTCGATGGCGATCCCGCCGGGCTACGCGCTTTTCATCTCCAACGCGATCCGCCAAGCCGTGAGCCTGCCGGTGGTCGGCGTCGGACGGATCAAGGACCCGCTGCAGGCCGAACGGGCGCTGGAGGAGGGCCACTGCGACCTGGTCGGCGTCGTGCGCGGCCAGATCGCCGACCCGGACTTCGCGGCCAAGGCCCGTTCCGGGCACGGCAGCGACATCCGGACCTGCTTGTCCTGCAACCAGGAATGCGTCGGCCGGATGGGCCTGAACCGCTGGCTGGGCTGCATCGAGAACCCGCGGACCGGCCGCGAGGCGGTGGCGCTGCCGATTCCCCGGGCCCGCAAGCGGGTGCTGGTCGTCGGCGGCGGTCCGGCGGGCTTACAAGCGGCGTCGACCGCGGCGGAGCGAGGCCACCACGTGACCCTGTTCGAGCGGGAGCAGGCGACCGGCGGGCAGGTCGCGGTCGCCGCCACGGTACCCAGCCGCGCGGAATTCCTCGACGTGGTCAGGAATCTGCGCGCCGAATGCGAACGCCACGGCGTGGACGTCAAGACGGGCGTCGCGGCGACGGCGGAGATGCTGCGCGACGAGCACCCGGACGCGGTCGTGCTCGCGACCGGAGCCCGGCCGCAGCCGGTGCACTGGGCCGGCGGCCTCGAACGGGTCGTCGACGTCCGCGACGTGCTGGAAGGCCGCGCGACGCCGGAGGGCGACGTGCTGGTCGTCGACGAGCTCGGCTTCCACCAGGCGTCTTCGGTCGCTGAACTGCTGGCCGACCGAGGCTGCCGGGTGCGGATCTCCACGCCGGGCATGGTGGTCTGCCAGGACCTCGGCGTGACGCTGGACATGGAGACCTTCAACGTCCGGGCGCACGCGAAGGGAATCGAGCAGGCGACCGACGAGGTCGTGATGTCGGCATCAGCCGAAGCGGACGCTGTCGCGCTGCAAATCCTCAAGCACACCAACGGAGAAATGACCGAATCCCGCTTCGACTGGATCGTGTGCGCGACGCACCAGGCGCCGGAAGACGCGTTGTGGCACGAGCTCAAGGAATCCCCGTTCCCGGTGCACCGGGTCGGCGACTGCATCGCGCCGCGCCGCGCGCACGCCGCGGTCGTCGAGGGACATCGAGTGGCGGTGGGCCTGTGAACGGACTCCCGGAGATGCTCGCGGTCGTCATCGCCCGCGAAGGCGTGCTGCCCGGCGGCGCCGACGAGGTCGCGGCCGAATGCGGCGGCGCGGTGCTCGTCGTGGGCACCGGCACGCCGGAAGCCGCTCGCGCATTCACCGCGGCGCAGCGCATTTGGGCGGCAGAAGTTCCGGTGATCGCACCCGGCGCGCTGGCCGCGGTGCTCGCGCCACTGATCGCCGAGGTCGCCGTAGTGGTGCTACCGGCCTCGCCGGACGGGCGCGATATCGCCGCACGCCTGGCCTTCCAGAGCGAACGGCCCCTGTTCGCCGCCGCCACCCGGTGCACGCCGGAGCATGCCGATCTGTCCAGATTGGACGATTCGCTGGAGATCCGGGTCGCCCTCGACGAACCCGCCGTGGTGACCCTGATCCCGGGCGTGCGCGGCACGCCGCAGCCGGTGCCGGCCCCGGAACCGGTCGAGCTGACCGTCATCCTGCCGGCGGTGCTCGACGCCGAGGTCGTCGAGATCCTGGAACCGGAACCCGAAACGGTCGAGCTCGCCGAAGCCAAGCGGATCTTCGGCGGCGGGGCCGGGCTGGTGCGGCCCGGCGAGGACGGCTCGGCGGTGATGCGAACCCTGACCGGGGTGGCCGCCGCCCTGGGCGCCTCCGCCGGCGCCACCCGGGTGATCATCGACGCCGGCTGGGCGGGCCACGACCGCCAGATCGGCACCACGGGCGTCGTCGTCGACCCCGACCTCTACGTCGCCTTCGGCGTCTCCGGCGCGACGCAGCACGTCGGTGGCCTGGGCCGTCCGGCGCACGTGATCAGCGTGAACACCGACCCGTCCTGCCCGATGACCGCGCTGGCCGACCTGGGCATCGTCGCCGACGCGCCCGAAGTGCTGCGCGAACTGGCACGCCGACTGAACGGAGCCGCCGATGCCTGAACACTCCGAAGTGGACGCCGTGGTGGTCGGCGCGGGCCCGGCAGGCGCGTCCGCGGCGTTGGAGCTGGCGCGGGCCGGGCGCAGCGTGATCCTGCTGGAGCGCGGGCCGTTCCCCGGCGCGAAGAACGTCTACGGCGGCGTCGTCTACGGCCGGGTGCTCGACGAAGTCCTGCCCCGCTGGTGGGAAGAGGCTCCGGTGCAGCGCTGGGTCACCCGCCGCAGCACCATGATGATGACCCCGACCCAGGCCCTCACCGTCGACTTCCGCACCGAGGACTGGGGGAGCGCGCCGTACAACGGCATGACCACCTACCGCGCGGACTTCGACGCGTGGCTCGCGGGCAAGGCGGTGGAAGCCGGCGCGCAACTGGTGACCTCCACCGTTGCCACCGAGCTGCTGCGCGACGCTGCCGGCCGCGTGATCGGCGTCCGAACGGATCGTCCCGACGGCGACATCCGGGCACAACTCGTCATCGCCTGCGACGGCGTCAACTCGTTCCTCGCGAAGCAGGCCGGCCTGCTGCCGCGGACCGCCCCCGAGCACCAGACGCTCGGCGTGAAGGAAACCCTTTCCCTGCCGCGCAAATCAATCGAGGAACGCTTCGGGCTCAGCGGTGACGAAGGCGCGGACTTCGAAATCCTCGGCTGCACCGGCGACATCCCCGGCGGCGGCTTCCTCTACACCAACCGCGACACCGTCAGCATCGGCGTGGTGCTGTCGCTGACCGGCCTGGCTGCCTCCGGACGGCGCCCGGAGGAGGTCCTCGCGGACCTCAAGGCGCACCCGGCGATCGCGCCCTACCTGCGGGGCGCGGAGCTGAAGGAGTACTCCGCGCACCTGATTCCGGAAGGCGGCTACCGCACCATGCCGCCGCTGCAGGCCGACGGCCTGCTGGTCGCCGGCGACGCGGCCGCGATGTGCCTGGCGGCCGGGATCTGGCTGGAAGGCGTCAACTTCGCCATCGGCTCCGGCCTGGCCGCCGGCCGCACCGCCGCCGAAGCCATCGCCGCCGGCGATCCCACCAGGCTCGCCGGCTACCGCAAGCGGCTGGAGGACAACTTCGTGCTGACCGACCACAAGAGCCTGCAGGGAGCCCCGCACCTGGTCCTCTCCGACCGGGTCCAGCGGCAGTACCCGCGGCTGCTCTGCGACTTCGCGCAGGAGGTCTTCACCGTCCGCAACCCGGAACCGAAACCCGGCCTCGGCAAGCTGTTCCGGCGGACGGCCGCCCGGCACGGTGTCCGGCTGAGGCAGCTGGCCGCGGACGCCTGGGCAGGCCTCCGAGTCTTCGGCTGAAGGACTGTTTCGAAAGTGGTTTGCGTAGCGGTGCGGGTGGCGGAACCTCAAGGGCCGCCTCACTCCGGGATCCCCGACTTATGTATGTCCAATACGCGGCGCTGGGGCTGTCCTCGCTGGGAGAACCCCAGAGGGGTGGGCTCAGTGAACCCGCGGCGGTGCGAGTTGAGTCCCACACCGCAAGCGGCTACCGCCGCTTATTAACGGACCTGAGGAGCGAGCATGCAGTATCCGGAAGTGTCGTTCGAGGACCGGATGGGCACCGTCGACTTCCAGGTCGGCGAGCGCCCGCACATCACCGTGGACGCCGAGATCTGCCGGTCGTGCACCACCAAGGAATGCGTGCACGCCTGCCCGGCGAAGCTGTTCGTGCCCACCGGTGACGGTGGCATCCTGTTCAACTACGAGCAGTGCTTCGAATGCGGCACCTGCTACCAGATCTGCAACTCCGCCGGCGCCATCACCTGGACCTACCCGGATGGCGGGCACGGCGTCGTCTTCCGGAAGGGCTGACATGGGACCGCAGATCGTCGTGGCGCTGAGCTGGTCCTGGCGGCGGGTCCGGGTGGATCCGCTCACCGGGGCGCTCGACGCCGGAGACCGGGGCGGCAACGCCGCCGAACTCGCGGCGCTGGAACACGGCCTCCGGCTCGCCGAAGAACTCGACGGCCGGGTCCTGGCGGTGACCGTCGGGCCCGCAGCGGCAGAGGAGGTCCTGCGCGCAGCGCTGGCGGCCGGCGCGCACGAGGCGATCCGCGTGGCGCGAGACGACCAGCTGGAGCCCGGCTACCTGGTCCACAATGGAGCCGACACGGCCAAGGCGATCGCAACAGCGCTCGCGGAACCGGATTTCGTGTTGTGCGGCGACAGATCGGACGACGGCGGAACCGGAACGACGCCCGCGTTCCTCGCCGCCCGGCTCGGTGCCGCGCAGGCGCTCGGTGTCGTGAAGCTCGAATCCGACGGCGGATCGCTGCTGGCGCAGCGCCGGCTCGACGGCGGCAGCCGGGAGGTGCTGCGGCTGCCCAAGCCCGCGGTCGTCTCGGTCGAGGCCGCCGGTGTGCGCCTCCGCCGAGCGAGCCTGCCGGCAGCGCTGGCGGCCCAGAAGGCGACGATCGAAACGATCGCCGCCGAGCCGCAGCGGCGCCGACGCGTGGTCACAGCCCGCCCGCTCCGCCCACGCGCGCGGGAACTGGCGGCCCCGGCGGGAACGACGGCGCACGACCGGATGCTCGAACTGACCGGCGCGTTGCAGGATCGGACGCCGCCGACCGTCGTCGGCCCGCTGCCGGCCGCCGAAGCGGCCGACGAACTGCTGAGCTACCTGCAACGCCACGGCTACATCACGGGGGAGACGCCATGAGCAGGGTCGCGATAGTCACGGGCGCGGCACGCGGAATCGGCGCAGCGGTCGTGGAACGGCTCGCCGCGGACGGCTGGCGCGTGGTCGCCGTCGACATCTGCGCGGACATCCCCGGAACCGGATACCCGCTGGGAACCCGGGACCAGCTCCGAGCGCTGGCGGAGAAATGGCCGGAGTCCGTGCGCGACGTCGTCGCCGACGTCCGCGACGAAGCCGCTGTGCGGCAAGCCGTCGCGGTGGCGGAAACCGAGTTCGGCGGCCTCGACGCGGCGGTGGCGGCGGCCGCCGTCATGGCAGGCGGGCGGCCGCTGTGGGAAACCTCGAACGACGAGTGGGACGCCTTGTTCGACGTCGGGGTCCGAGGCGTGGCGAATCTGGCCCGCGCCGCGGTCCCGCTGCTGCTGGAACGACCGCAACCCCGCTCCGGCCGGTTCGTCGCCCTGGCTTCGTCGGCGGCCCACCGCGGCCTCTACCACCTCGCCGGCTACAACGCGGCCAAGCACGCGGTGGTCGGCCTGATCCGCGGCCTCGCCACCGACCTCCGCGGCACCGGGATCACGGCAACGGCGGTCTCGCCGGGATCGACCCGGACGGACATGCTCACCGCCACCGCGGCCTACTACGACCTGCCGGACGTCGAAGAATTCAGCCAGCACCAGCTGGTCGAACGCCTGCTGGAGCCCGACGAGGTGGCGGCAGCGGTGTGCTGGCTGTGCGGCGAAGGATCCTCGGCCATCACGGGAACCGTCGTGCACGCCGACGGAGGATTCACGGCATGACGCCCAGGCTCGCGCCCGACCCAAGCCTGCGCCGCTGGGACGGCGGGCGGACGCTCGCCGGCGGATCGCCGTTCCGCGTGCTGCGGCTGACCGCCGGCGGCGCGGCGATGGTCGACGGCTGGATCGCGGGCGAGCCGGTGAC
Source organism: Saccharopolyspora sp. NPDC050389 (assembly GCF_040655595.1). Lineage (NCBI taxonomy): Bacteria > Bacillati > Actinomycetota > Actinomycetes > Pseudonocardiales > Pseudonocardiaceae > Saccharopolyspora > Saccharopolyspora sp. NPDC050389. The sequence continues at coordinate 25,382 of NZ_JBFAKG010000051.1, read as the reverse complement.
CGGTGGTGCGGCTCTGGCTCAGCGGCTCGTCCGGGCGGGAATGATGCACCCGAGCTACGACCAGGCCCAGCACAGGCCGAGCGATGTGACCGCAGTGATCCCGGTGCGCAACGGCGAAGTGTCGGGGCTGCTCGCGGCGCTCGACGCTCCCGCCATCGTCGTCGACGACGGCTCCGAGCAGCCGATCTCGGGAGCCGCGATCCGCCACGAAGCCGCCCGGGGCCCGGCGGCGGCCCGCAACGCCGGGTGGCGGCTGGCCGGAACACCGCTCGTGGCGTTCCTGGATGCCGACACGATCCCCGAGCCGGGCTGGCTCGAACCGGTGCTCCGCCACTTCGAAGACCCGGCGGTCGCGGCAGTGGCGCCGAGAATCCGCAGCATGCCAGGGAAAACGCCGCTGGCCCGCTACGAGAGCACCCAGTCGCCGCTCGACCTCGGCGACGAGCCGGGCCTGGTGCAACCCGGCAGCCGGATCAGCTACGTCCCCACGGCGGCCCTGGTGATCCGCACCTCGGCGCTGCGCGAGCTCGACGGCTTCGACGAGGAACTGCGCTTCGGCGAGGACGTCGACCTGATCTGGCGCCTGATCGCCCGGCAACACCTGGTCCGCTACGAACCGGCATCCGTCGTCGAACACGCGCCGCGCCCGCGGTGGACCGCCCTGCTGCGCCAGCGATTCGACTACGGAACCTCGGCAGGCCCGCTGGCGGAGCGGCACGGCGACGCCGTCGCCCCGGTGCGGGCATCGCTGTGGAGCGCGGTGGCCTGGACGCTGATCCTCGCGGGCCGATCAGGCGCCGGGCTGGCCGTGATAGGCGCCGCGGCGGCCCTGCTGACCCGCAAACTCGGCAAGCTCGGCATCCCGGCCCACGAAGCGATCCGCCTGGCAGCACAGGGAAACCTAGGCGCGGGACGCTTCTTCGCCGACGCGATCGGACGAGCCTGGGCGCCGGTGGCCGTCCCGCTGCTGATGCTCAGCCGCCGCGGCCGAGCGGTGCTGGTGCTGGTGGTGCTCAAGAACCTGCTGGACTGGGCGCGCAAGTGGCCCCCGCTCGACCCGGTCCGCTGGTGCCTGGCGCGCATGGCGGACGACCTGGCGTACGGCTGCGGTGTCGCGCGCGGCGCCTTCCGATCCCGCAGCCTCGCGCCGCTGCTGCCCTTCCTGACGGATCGCGGCGGCCGGAGCAGCGTCCAGGTGTCGCGATGACGGCATTGGCGAACCTGACCTGGCCGGAGGTCGCCGAAGTCGCCGGGCGGAGCCTCCTCGCGGTCCCGGTCGGCGCGACGGAACAACACGGCCCGCACCTGCCGTTCACGGTCGACACCGAGATCGCGGAGGCGCTCTGCGAACGGCTGGCGGAGCAGCGACGGGTCCTGGTGGCACCGGCGGTGACCTACGGCTCCAGCGGAGAGCACGCGGGCTTCCCGGGCACGCTGTCGATCGGCCAGGAAGCGATCGAGCACCTGCTCGTGGAACTGGTCCGCTCGGCGGACGCGTTCGCGGGAGTGGTGCTGGTGTCCGCCCACGGAGGCAACGCCGAGCCGGTCCGCAGCGCGGTCGGGAAGCTGCGAGCGGAAGGCCGCCGAGTGCTCGCGTGGGCGCCGGCCGGAAGGCCGGACGACACCCACGCGGGCCGAACGGAGACCTCGGTGATGCTGGCGCTGCGCCCGCACGCGGTGCGCCTGGACCGAGCGGAGCGAGGCAACACCACGCCACTGCCGAACCTGATCAACACGCTCAGAACCAGCGGAGTCCGCGCGGCCACGGCCAACGGAGTCCTGGGCGACCCGGGAGGGGCGACGCCGGAGGAAGGAGCCCGGATCCTGGCGGCCTGGACGACGTCCCTGACGGCGGCCGTGGCGGCCTGGGGTCGTCCTGACCAGGAAAAACGCCAATCGGAGGGCCCCGATGATCGCCCATCCGGAGGTGCGGTAGGCTAACGACACACCCCAAGAGGGGCGAAAATTGAAGAACGGGCTGTAGCGCAGCTTGGTAGCGCACTTGACTGGGGGTCAAGGGGTCGCAGGTTCAAATCCTGTCAGCCCGACCGTGGAGAAGGCCCGCTGATCGGCACGAAAGTGCAGGTCAGCGGGCCTTTTCGTGTCCCGATGTGGATCTTCGGTGATCGTCCCGAAGGGTGCCGTCTCGATTTTTCGGCATTTTTGGGAGGATTTTGGGAGGATCGGTTTCGCGGGTTTGAAATGGGGTCGCGTTGTGGGAGGCGTTGCTGTTCACCCGCGTGGGTGGTTTCGGTGTGCGCTGGACACTTGGCGCTGATCACGCGGAGATGTGGGTCTGGCCTTCGATGACCATCGACTGGGCGAGCTGGATCATCAGGTTGTTGGCCATCGGTACACCTGCCCATCGGGTGTGGTGAACGCTGGCCTTGGACAAGCTCCACGGTTACAGGCGAGTGACCGACTGTGTCTGAGGCCGGAGTTGAACCAAATCCCCACCTTGTTCGAGCGGGCCGTGCTGTGGCTGCCGCGTAGTGGCTCCGGTACGGGCCGCAGCTGAAGGCAGTGTCCAGTGTGCGTTCGAGCCCGAGGGCTGGCTCGTCCAGCATGCACATGGAAGCCCGAGTCGCTCGGCCTCGGCCAGCTGCGGATGGGCTGGCGAAGCCCTTGGTCGTAGAGGCAACGGTGCCGTCGGTGATGAAACGCCGTGCGAAACGGCGGGGGAGGTGAGCGACCATCGCAGGTTCGAGTCACCGACAAAGCGCCACGCCGCTGGACTCTCTGCCTCGACCACCTGTGCACCTGGGAGCCCTGCTTGTAGCTTGGTCCCTTAGGGTGAGGCGCCGCCCGGGCGGCGCCTCATGATCAGCTCTGGTTCTCGGGAGTCCAGTTGTGTACGGCCGGGTGGTATCCGGCGGGCTTGTCGCCGACCTTGATGCCGGGATTGACCAGCCAAGACTGGTACTCCGGCGTGAACATCGAATAGGGCTTGCCCGGCGGTGCGGCACTGGCCGCGTCGAGGTCGGTGCGCAGTTCCGCGGGCAGTTCGAAATCAAGCGCCGCTAGTGAGGAACCGAGCTGTTCGGCGCTGCTCGCGCCCACGATCGCCGAGGCGATCCCGGGTCGGGTCGCGACCCAGTTGAGAGCCACTTGGGCCATCGTCACGCCCAGCTTGTCTGCCACGGTCTCCAGCGTCTTCAGCAGTGCCCACTGCCGGTCCGTCCAGTCGAATCCGGCGCCGCCTTCGCCGCTGAGGCGACCTTCGCCGGTCAGGCCCTTGTCGGAGTTGCGGTACTTGCCGGTGAGGAAGCCGCTGCCGAGCGGGCTCCAGGCCGTGATGCCGAGTCCCAGGGCCTGGCCGGCCGGGACGTGTTCCGTCTCGATGGTCCGCTCGACGAGGGAGTAGGGCAGTTGCAGGTTGATCATCGGCACGAGCGAGTTGGCCTCGGCGAGGGTCTGCGCCCGGGCCGCGTACCAGGCGGGCACGTCGGACAGGCCCGCGTAGCGGATCTTCCCCGCCTTCGTGAGGTCGTCGAAGGTACGCAACACCTCCTCGACCGGGGTGATCCGGTCCCACGTGTGCAGCAGGAACAGGTCAATGTAGTCGGTGCGCAGGCGGTGCAGCGACGCCTCCACCGCCCTGATCATGTGCTTGCGGCCGTTCCCGCCCGCGTTCGGGTCGCCCAGGTCGACGCTGTTGGTGAACTTGGTGGTGAGCACCATCCGGTCGCGGACCCCGGCTTCCGCGACGAGGTTGCCGAGGATCGCTTCGCTCTCGCCCGCGGTGTAGAAGTCCGCGGTGTCGATGAAGTTCCCGCCCGCTTCGACGTAGCGGCGGAAGACCGGCCGGGCCTCGTCCTCGGTCTTGCCGTACGAGGCGTGGAAACCGCCGGTGCCGAAGTTCATCGTGCCCAGCGACAGGCGGCTGACGCGGAGTCCGGACCGGCCCAGCAGGTAGTACTGGGCGAATGACATGGATTCGTTGCTCCTGATCAGGTGGCGAGGCGGGGGATTCAGGGCGCGAGGAGTTCGCGGGCCTTGACCGGATTGGTGTAGTCGCGCCAGGCGATGATCCGGCCGTCCTCGATCTCGTAGACGGCCATGTTCATCACCGGGGCCAGCGGTCCGCCGGGCAGCGCGAGCCCGTGGATCTGCTAGGCGATCACGACGTTGCCGTTCACGGCCTGGTGGACGGTCTCGAACTCCACCCGGTCGAAGTTCTCGAAAACCGCCTTCCACAGGTTGACGACCCCTTCGCGGCCGTGGATCTCGTCGTCGCCGTAGTTGAGGAAGACGACCTCGGGGTGGAGGTAGGGGGCGAGCTCGTCGGCGTTCTTGGTGTTGAAGGCCGCCAGGAAGCGGCGCACCAGGGTGTCGTTGTCTTCGGCCATGCCGTTCAGGGTGGAGAACGAAAAATGGACCGGCAAGTACAGAAACAGTCGGTCCGCTTCTGTACTTGCCGGTCCATTTTCTGCTGCCTAAGCTCGCGCCGTCCACCGCTCCAGAAACGAGAGAAGGTTCCCGATGCACGCGATCTTCGTGCGCGAACACGGCGGCCCGGAGGTCATGAACTGGACCGAATTCCCCGATCCCGCACCGGGTCCCGGCGAAGTCGGAGTGCGACTGCGGGCGGCCGGGGTGAACTTCATGGACACCGGGGTCCGGAAGATGCCCGTCCCCACGTGGTCGCTGCCCGCGGTGCTGGGCGTCGAGGGCATGGGCGTCGTGACCGAGCTGGGCGAAGGCGTGCACGGCCTCGCCGTCGGCGACCGCGTCGCCTGGTACTACCACCAGGGGAGCTACGCCGAACGACTCGCCATTCCCGCGGATTCGCTGGTGCGCGTCCCGGACGACGTCGACGACGAGGTCGCCGCCGCCATCATGATGCAGGGCCTGACCGCCAACCACTTCACCACCGAGACGTACGCGATCCGGCCCGGCGACACGGCCGTCGTGCACGCCGCCGCGGGCGGGGTCGGATTGGCGCTGACCCAACTGATCAAGGCCCGGGGTGGCACGGTGATCGCCCTGGTGTCCCGCGAGGAGAAGGTGCCGGTGGCGGAGGAAGCCGGTGCCGATCACGTTCTCGTGTCCAGCGGCGGCGGTTTCGAAGACCGGGTGCGGGACCTCACCGGTGGCGAGGGCGCGCACGTCGTGTACGACGGCGGCGGCTCGGAGACGTTGCGATCGTCTCAGCTCGCCCTCCGCCGACACGGCGTCCACGCCTACTACGGCGTGCTGATCGGCAACCCGACGTTCCGCCCGATGGACATGCCGAACAGCATCCTGATGTCCTATCCGGCCGTCGGTGACCACGTGCCGACGCGCGAAGCCCTGGTCCGGCGGACGAACGAGCTCTTCGACTTCGTCCGGAAGGGGCAGTTCGCGCCGCGCATCGGGCAGCGCTACGCCCTGGCCGACGCCGCGCAGGCGCACCGGGACATCGAATCCCGGCGCACCACGGGGAAATTGCTGCTGCTGCCCTGAACCGTTCGGTCTCTCGGGTCTGCGGCGCACTTCGCGCGCCGCAGACCCGTGTCGACCCCGGTCGCATCCAATGTGGACAGAGTCAGGTGCGCCTCAGTGGTGGCCGCCCTGCGCGGTGATGACGAGGTCCACGGTCTTGCTGTCGATGACCTTGTGGGTGGGGTCGGCCAGTTGGACCAGCACCTTGTGCGGCCCGGGCGGCAGACCCTGGATGATGAGCGGATCGCCGCTGCCGTCCGCCCAGTGCCAAGGGGCGTCGTCGACCGTGACGTGGATGTGGCCGATCCGGGGCGAGACGTCGAGTGCGGCGGGCCCGTACACCGGGACGATCCGCAGGTTCTCCGCCCGGTACCGGATCACGACCAATCCCATCGCCAGCTGGTCGGGCAAGGGGGCGTCGACGACGAGCGAGGCAGGTGGTTGCGACAGCAGGGGAACGACCGGAGCCGGTTCCCAGCCTGCCGCACCGGCGGCAACCTGCGCTTCGGGCTCCGATGCCGGGGACGTCGGCGCCGACGGGGGAGCGCCGGCCGAACAGGCGGTCGCGAGTGCGGCGAAGGTGGTTGCCGCGGCGCCCATCGCGATTCGGCGGATCATTGTCCTGCGCGGCGTGGAACGACGTTCCGATGGCGGAGAACTTGGCAGGTCGTGGTGTGGCATGGGGCCACGCTAGGTTTCCGCCGGAAATCCCGGCGACCGTCGGTCGACGCCATCGCCGTACGTCGTCACCCCCGCCTGTACGGTCGGCCTACCCCGGGAGCCGACCGCGGAGTGACCACTTCGGACGGTCCTGGTAGCTCCGCGAGCGGGCGTTCGGGTCGCACGACTTGGAGGTGTTTCAGAATGGCTCCGCCAGGCTCATCCCGAAGGCACCCGGTGCCTGACGCCGATGGCGGTTTCGCGCGAAACCGGCGTCCGGCGTTCCACGTCCCGCGCGTGTCCGCGCCATTCCGGAACGACCCCTCAGCCGGGGCGTGCGGTTCGCAGGTAGTCGAGGCACAGGTCCAGCGCGGATTCCAGGTGTTCTGAGGAGTCCGTCGACATCAGGATCGTCACGCCGCCCTGGATCGCGGCGATCAAGGCGCCCGCGGTGCGCGCCGCGTCGAGATGGCGGCTGACCTGCCCGCCTTCCTGCATGTGCTCGATGCCCGCCTGGACCTGGCGCTGCCATTGGCCGAGCAGTTGCGCGGTCACCGCCTGGGCGGCCTGGCTGTGCTGACCGATTTCGGTGATCAGCACCCCCAACGGGCAGTGCACGCCCTGCCTGCGGTACCGCTCGACCACGGCGTCGCGCCACCGCCGCCACGCCGCCCACGAGGTGAGCTCCCCGAGGTGCGGCTGCTGGTCGTCGAGCACCCGGTCGGCCTCCCGCTGCGCCACCGCCAGCAGCAGTTGTTCCTTGCCGTCTGGGAAGTAGTGGAACAGCTGGCTCTTGCCGGTGCCGCTGCGCCGGCCGATGTCTTCGAGCGTGGTCGTGCCCACGCCGCGCTCGCGGATTTCCGCCGCGGCCGCGTCGATGATCCGCGAGCGGGTCGCAGCGCCCTTCTTCGTGAGCACCGGTCCTCCCATGGCGTGCACCTCCACCGGGAGTGTACTCAGCGGTTCATTTTTCGCGAGGGGTCGCCGTCCCGCCACCGGGAAAGCGGGGTGCGCCGCGCTTTCCCGGTGCCATCAGGGAACTCGGATGCCGGCGACGGTGGCGAGGGTGAAGGTGACCTCGTCGATCGCGTCCGCGAGCTCGACGGGCCGGGAGAGGAACGGCGAATGGCCGCCGGGGAGGTGCCGGACGACCTCGGCGCTCCGCAGCGCGCGCTTGATGAACAGATGCTCCTGTCGTCGTCGCAGACGATCAGCGCCGACGGGATGGTTCGCCACGACGCCCGGGTCTGCTCGTCGAGGAAGACCCGCGCGCTTTGCGGCCTGAGCCGCGCCACCGCCTCGGCGGCCCACTCCGCCGGAACATCGTGGTAGAAGGCATCGTGCGGCGGCAGGTGCGGCGCGGTCTCCGCTTCCAGCGGGAACCACGGCCCGCCGAGGGGCGAGGTCACCGCCTCGTCCGCCTCCAGCATGTGCGCCGCCAGGTAGACCAGCTGCCGCACGTTCGGCAGCGTGTCGGCGACCTCGCTGACCGGGACACCGCCGTAGGAATGCGCGAGGACGGTGACCGGGCCGTCGATGGACTCAACATGTTCCCGCACCGCCTGTGCGTCGTCGCGCATCCCGGTGTCCGGATTTCCCCACGTGCTGGGCAGATCGACCGCGGACGTCGCCCAGCCGCGGCGCTCCAGCTCGGGTACGAGCCGCTCCCAGCACCAAGGGCCGTGCCAGGCGCCGTGAACGAGGACCAGGTGCCTCGGTGCAGCCATCATGTCTTCCTCATCTCTGCGTGCGAGTCGCCCCGAAGTGGACGCGGGGCGAGGGCGGGTTTCGGCCCCGCCACGGGAAAAGGCCGTCTGCGCCGGACGGTCGTCGGCGCAGACGGCGTTTCGGGGATCAGTTGTTCGTGCAGCGGTAGCTCGACGCGGCAGTGGGGTCGCCTGCTCCCGCGTACCGGGAAACCTGCGGGTATGGGCAGAGATCGCGGGTCGCGGTCCGGCCGCCGGCATCGGTCGACGCCGCCAGGGTCGCCGGGGCCTTGCCGTGCTCGACCCAGTCCACCAGGGCGCCCAGCGGGTTCTCCGGAACCGGGCCCGCGCCGCCGCCGCAGTGCTCCACTCCGGGCGCGAGGAACAGGCGGTAGAAGTCGTTCACGCGCTCGGCGCCGCCCATCCGCCGCTGCACCCGGTCGCGGTACCCGAGCGTGCCGCCCGGCGGGATCAACTGGTCGTCGGTGCCCACGAACGTGATCAGCTTGCCGCCGGAGCGCCGGAAGTCCGACAGGTCCGGGTCCGCGGTGCCGATGATCTCGTCGTACTCCTGCACCGACTGGCGGAAGAGCTCGGTGTACCGGCGGTAGGTGATCGTCGAGGTGTCGAAGCCGGGCTGCTTCTGCAGGAAGGCCTGCACCCAGCCCACGGCCACCGGGAAGCCCGGCGCCGACGGGGTCCCGTCCGCGTCGACCTTCGTTCCGGCCAGCCACGCGGGGTCGGCCCCCTTCGGCAGGCCCGGCCACAGGCTCCGGCCGCGTTCATCGGTCGGTCCGTCCCAGACCTTGCGCATGACCTCCGCGTCCGCGGGCGTCACGGTGAGTACCTCGCCGTCGCAGAGCACCTTGGTGCCCACGAGGGTGCGCGGGTCGTAGCTGCATTCGTCCGGCCGGTCGACGAAGCCGTTGGTGACGCCGTCGTCCGCGTCGCAGGCCGCGATCGCGGCCTGCCGGAACGCGTTGAGGACGCAGTTGCTCGGGAAGTGGCGGTCCTGGTTCATCACCACCTGCGGCCACAGGGTCGCGACCGCGAACCGGGTCCAGTCGACGGCGGGGGCGTTCGCCAGGATGCCGTCGAAGTCGTCGGGGTGGTTCTGGGCCTCGGAGTAGCCCTGGCGACCGCCGGTCGAGCAGCCGTTCCAGTAGGAGTACGTGATCGACCGGCCGTAGAACTCCTGGGTCACGTCCTTGCCGATCAACGCCTCTTCGTGCACCGAGCGGGTCGCGAAGTTGGTCACCAGCGGCGCGTTGATCTTCCCGTCGGCGGTCACCGCCCAACCGGTTTCGAGGGGGTCGGTGGACACTCCGGCGTCGGTCGTCACGCCGCTGTAGCCGTCCTTGACGGCCTGGACCAGCGGCGCGCCGAAGTTCCCGGCGGAGTAGGCGCTTCCACCGATGGCCTGGAGCCGGCCCGTCCACCCGGTCTCCGGCAGCGCCACCACGACCTTGACGTGGTCGTTCGCGCCGGGGTGGGTCAGGGTGACGGTGATCTCGCAGTACGCGGGCACGCCGGTGATCTCGGACCCGGGCGAGAGCGGTGTCGCCGGGAAGGTGACGGTTCCGCCGGGCTTCCGGGCCGCCTGCACCGACTCGATCACCGAGCCGGGCGGTGCGTCGACGGGGACCGGGGAGCACGTCGGCTCGGCCGTGCTCACCACCTGCGCCGGGTCGCCGGGACCCAGCTGTGCCGCGGCGATCCCGCCCAGGGGGATCAGCGCGAGCGGCGCGGCCGCCGCTACCAGTTTCGTCAAGAGCCGCATGGACTTCCTTCTCGCTGTTTCTCGCATTCGGATTCGCCCTCGAGCTCGTGGCGGTTCCGCCACGGCGAGCGATGAGCGACCCCGGCGGCGGTGGATCCCGCGTAGGCCGGTCGTCGGCGCCTTCTCGGGCGCCGCGGGGTGAAGGTCGCGGAACCGACGCTACGGCGGCCTCGTTGACAGGCGATTTACGCCGAGTAGACGCGCTTCCCGGGCCAACTTCCGCGCCCGGGTGCGGTTTCCGGACGAACCGGGCGTTGGCGGCCTGCCGGAATGCCGTGCGGTGGCTCCGGTGCGCAGGCGGGATTCGCCGCCCGGCGCCTTCGGTAGGGTCGTGTTCGGGGACCCGTGTACGGCCCGGGGAAATCGGCCGAGGGCACCCAGGGCAGGAGTGCGCACGATGCGACTTTTCGGGCGGGAAGCCGAGCTGAAGCTCCTGGCCGAGATCATCGACGGACCAGGGGATCGCGGCGGCGTTCTCCTGCACGGCGAGGCCGGCATCGGGAAGTCCGCGCTCGTGGCGGAGGCCGTTTCCGCGGCGTCGGTCGCCGGCCTGCGGGTGCTGAAGACCACCGGTGCGGAGGCGGAGCAGAACCTCGCCTACGCCGGGCTGCACCAGCTGCTGCACCCGGTCCGGGCAGGCGTGGACGCCCTCCCGGTCCCGCAGCGAGACGCCCTGCGGACGGCGCTGGGGCTCGCCGACGTCGGGGAACCCAGCACCTACCTGGTCGGCCTCGCCACGTTGAGCCTGCTGGCCGACCAGGCCGCCGACCGGCCGTTGCTGATCGTCGCGGAGGACGTGCACTGGCTCGACCGCGCGAGCGCGGACGTGCTCGCGTTCGTGGCGCGGCGAATCGAGTTCGATCCCGTCGTGCTGATCGCGACCCTCCGCACCGATGAGCGCTCGCCGCTGCAGGACGCCGGGCTGTCCCCGATGCACGTCGACCGGCTCTCCGACCAGAGCGCCGCCGAGGTGCTGGACTCGATCGCGCCCGGCCTCGCCCCGGAACTCCGGGCGCAGCTGCTGGCGGAGGCGGCGGGGAATCCGCTGGCGTTGAGCGAATTGCCCGCGGCGACGGCAGACCTCGACGGGATCGACCCGGTGCTACCGCTGGGCGACCGCCTCGAACGCGCTTTCACCGCCCGGGTCGCCTCCCTCGCCGCACCCGCCCGCACCGCCCTGCTGGTCGCGGCGCTCAACCAGACCGACTCGGTCGCCGAAACGCTCGCGGCCACCGGCCGGATCCTGGGTGCGGCGGCCGACCTGGAAGTCCTGGCACCGGCCGTCGAGGTCCGGTTGGTCGAGCTCGTCATCGACGCCGTGACGTTCCGGCATCCCCTGATGCGGTCGGCGATCACGGCGGCTTCGTCGCTGGCCGAGCGCCAGCAGGCCCACCTGGCGCTGGCCGAGACGCTGCTCGACAAGCCGGACCGCCGGGCGTGGCACCGGGCCGCCGCGACTGCCGGAGCGGACGAGGACGTGGCCGCCGAGCTGGAGCGGACGGCCGACCGGGCGCAGCAGCGGGGCGGGCTCGCCGCCGCGATCGCGGCGTTGGAGCAGGCCGTCAGGCTGAGCGAGCGGCAGGACAGGCAGGCGGTTCGCCTGCTGCGTGCCGCCGAGCTGGCGGTTGAATCCGGCCGCCGCGACAGGGCCGAGCGCCTGGTGCGCGACGCGCAGGCCCTGGAACTGTCTCCGCGTCAGCGCGCCACCGCCAGTTGGCTGCTCAGCGGCTTCGAGGACGGGGTGCGCGAGGACGTCTCCCGGGTGTCGGAACTGGGCGAACTGGTCGAAGCGGTCGCCGCCGACGGGCAGGTGGAGGCGGCCGTCCGGATCCTGCTGGGCGCCGCCATGCGCTGCTTCTGGTCCGAACCCGGCCCGGCCGCGCGCCGCTCGCTGCTGGGCGTGGCCGACCGGCTGCCCATCGATGCCGGCGATCCGCGGATGGTCGCCGTCGCCGCGTACGTCGCGCCGTTCGAGCGCGGCCACCGGGTGGTCGACGGGCTGCGCGAGCTGGCCGGGGCCGCCGGATCCAACCCGGAGGTGGACCGCTACCTGGGCAGCGCGGCCATGCAGGTCGGGGCCTTCGACCTGGCCGCCCGCTTCACCGCGGCGGCCGTGCCCGGACTGCGCGCCCAAGGGCGGCTCGGGACGCTGCCCAGGGCGCTGACCGTCCAGGCGTGGAGCCGGGCCCGGCTCGGTGACCTGGCCACGGCCGTCCCGATCGCCGCCGAGGCCGCCGCGCTCGCCTGGGAGACCGGCCAGCCGTTCATGCACGGGCTGGCCACGGCCGTCCAGGCGGAGATCGCCGCGCTGCGGGGTGACCACGAACAGGCCGGGGCGCTGGTGAACGAGGCCGAACGGGTCGGCCTCGCCGCGGGCGCCCGGCCGGTCCTGGCCACCGTCCAGCTCACCCGCGGGCTGCTGGGCTTGAGCGAGGGCCGCTTCGACGACGCGTTCGCCGACCTGCGCCGGATCCTCGACCCCGCGGATCCCGCCTATCAGTTCGGTTTGCGCGCGTACTTCGTCGCGGAACTCACCGAGGCCGCGGTGCGGGCCGGGCAAGCGGACGCGATGCGGGACATCTTGCGGGAGCTGGAACCGCTGGCGGCATCGACGCCGTCGCCGGCGTTGCACATCGGGCTGCGCTACGCGCGCGCGGTGCTCGCCGCGAACGACGAGGCGGAGGAGCTGTTCAAGGCCGCGTTGCGGGCCGATCTGAGCGGGTGGCCCGCGGAACGCGGGCGGGTCCACCTGGCGTTCGGCGAGTGGCTGCGGCGGCAGCGCCGGGTGGTGGAGTCCCGGACGCACCTGCGCACGGCCCGGGATGCCTTCGACGCGCTCGGGATGGCCGCGTGGGGCGAGCGGGCCCGCCGGGAGTTGCGCAGCGCGGGGGAGTCGAGCCCGAACCGGGGCCCGGACGCGCGGGAAAAGCTGACCCCGCACGAGCTGAGCATCGCGCAGCTGGCCGCCGACGGGCTGACGAACCGGGAGATCGGGCAGCGGCTCTACCTGTCGCACCGGACCGTCGGCACCCACCTGTACCGGATCTTCCCCAAGCTGGGCGTGAGCTCCCGGGCCGATCTGGTGGGCATGCTCAAGAAGCTCGAGGAGGAGCCCGCTCAGTAGCGGTGACTTACACCGGCGCAGTCATCCGACGGGCGCGGAAGCCTCCGCGGGCTGCCTAGCGTCCTGGGCATGCCGGGAGGGCGCGGATCGCGGACTTCCCGGCGCGTCGCGGGAGAACACGCCCGCGCCCCGGTGGACGAGATTCGCGCAGGAGTTCCAGATGATCAGCAGAAGACGATTCACGCAGGCGTTCGCGGCGGGTGTGGCGGCGACGTCGCTGGCCGGCTGCTCGTCGAATGCTCCCGCCACCCCCGCCGCCGCGGCACCCGCCGGCGCGGATCTCCGGGTCGGATCGGGCGAGAACACCTCGCTGGGCCCGATCAAGCAGATCGACGCCGGCGTGCTCAACATGGCCTACGCCGAGTTCGGCCCCAGCAGCGGCCAGCCGGTGGTGCTGGTGCACGGCTGGCCCTACGACCCGTACAGCTACGCCGATGTCGCGCCGCTGCTCGCCGCCGCGGGCTACCGGGTGATCGTCCCGTTCCTGCGCGGCTGGGGCCAGACCAGGTTCCTGTCGCCGCAGGCGGTCCGCAACGGGCAGCAGTCGGCGGTGGCGCTCGACATCATCGCCTTGATGGACGCGCTGCGGATCGACAAGGCGGTTCTGGGCGGGTTCGACTGGGGCGCGCGGACCGTCGCCATCATGGCCGCGCTCTGGCCCGAGCGCTGCAAGGCGATCGTCTCGGTGAGCGGGTACATCATCACCAACCTCGAAGCGAACAAGCAGCCGCTGCCCCCGGCCGCCGAGCTGGGCTGGTGGTACCAGTACTACTTCGCGACCGAGCGCGGCGCCCTCGGCTACGACCGGAACCGGCACGACTTCAACAAGCTGATCTGGAAGATCGCGTCGCCGCAGTGGAACTTCGACGACGCCACTTATGACCGCAGCGCGGCGTCGTTCGACAACCCCGACCACGCCGCCATCGTCGTCCACAACTACCGGTGGCGGCTGAGCCTGGCGCCCGGCGAGCCGCAGTACGACCAGTACGAGCAGCGGCTCGCCGCCGGGCCGGCCATCTCGGTGCCGTCGATCACGATCGGCAGCGACTTCGACGGCGCGGCCAAGAACGGCGCCTCCTACCGCGCCAAGTTCACCGGCAAGTACGAGCACCGGGTCTACGACGGGATCGGGCACAACGTCCCGCAGGAAGCCCCGCGCCCCTTCGCCCAGGCGATCATCGACGCGGACCGGCTCTGAACCACGCAGAACGCGCGCCCGGCGGCCTATCCGGCCACCGGGCGCGCGCCTGTTCATCGGAACAGGTTGCGGGGTAAGGACTTCCGGTGGTCGAACCCGGGTGAGCTCTGTGGACGGACTGGGAACGGCTTTGAGCCCGCCACCGGGTGGTGGCGGGCTCAAAGCGTCCGGCAGACGTCAGTCGACGGTGGCGTCGAGGGTGACCTCGATGTTGCCCCGGGTCGACTTCGAGTACGGGCACACCTGGTGCGCGCCCTCGACGAGCTCGTCGGCGGTCGCCTGGTCGATCCCCGACGCTTCCAGGTGCAGAGCGGCGCTGAGCTTGAACTCGCCGGCGTCGGTGTCGTGGTGCAGGGTGACTTCCGCGATCACGGCGAGGTCGGTCAGCTTGACCTTCTTCTCGCCGGCCACGCGGCGCACGGCGCCGACGAAGCAGGACGCCCAGCCCGCCGCGAACAGCTGCTCGGGGTTCGTGCCGCCGCCGGCACCGCCGAGCGCCTTCGGCACGGCGAGGCCGACGTCGAGCACGCCGTCGTCGGAGATCGCCCGCCCGCCGTTGCGGCCCTCCGCAGTGGAGGTGGCTACCGCGGTGTAGGTGGTTTCAGCCATGGCATTCCTTCTCGTCTTCGCGTTCTCACAGGGGTGTCGCCGCGCCCGCCCCGGCCGGGCTCACCAGCCGGCCGGGGCGGTCCAGGAGGCGGGGGCGGCCGTGCACCGCGCGACGGCGCGGATTTCTGCGCGGTGACGGCATTGGCGCTCGGGGGCTCTCCCCCCGCCTCGATGTGCGGCCGTGGTGTTCGTGAAGCGCGACCACCGCGGCTCGGCACGACACCACGTTAAGAACTCGGGAAATGCCTTGGCGACAGTCGGATGACGTCATGCGCGTACGTCACCTGCGCTCAGACCAGCGAGGCGCCGACCGCCGTCCCGATCCTGGCGCGCATCCGTCGGAGACCTGGGCCGGGTTCCAGCCCCAGGTCGTCGGCCAGCAACCGGGCGATCCGCTGGTAGGCGGACAACGCCTCGCCTCGGCGGCCGTCCCGGTCGAAGGCCCAGATCAGCAGTTCCCACAGCCGCTCTCGATACGGCTCCGCCGTCGTCGCGAGCGTCAGCTCGGCGATCGCCTGGTCGCAGTGGCCCTGCTCGATGTCCAGCGCCCAGCGATCCTCCATGGCCGTGGCGCGCAGCCGTTCCAGCCAGGTGCGGCGGCCTTCGAAGAAGGCGCCGCCCAACCCGTCGAGCGCGGGCCCGCGCCACAGCGCCAGCGCGTCGCGCGAAAGGCGGGACGCCTCCGCGAGCAGCCCCCGTTCGCGGGCCTTGCGCACGGCGGACGTGGTCTGGCGGAACACCGACACGTCGACCGCGCTGGACGCGACGACCAGCTGGTAGCCGCGGCCCGCCGAGCGGATCTCCGCCTCACCGCCCGCCAGGACCCGGCGCAGCCGGGAGACGTAGGTGCGGGTCGTGACGACGGCGCTGGGCGGAGCCTCCAGCCCCCACAGCGCGCGCACGATCTCGTCGACCGAGACCTGCCGCCCCTCGCTGAGCAGCAGCAGCGCGAGCACACCCCGCTGCTGCGGGGAGCCTGCCGCCAGCTCCCTGTCACCGCTCCAGACCTTGATCGGGCCGAGCAGCCCGAAGCTCAAACCGGCCATCGTGGTTGGCGCTCCTCCCGTTGATCGCGACCTGCGGTGCCGCCCGGCCGTCGCCGATCCGCGCTGCCGGGGTCCCACCAGGACTGTTGGTGCAGCGTCGAACACACCGGCACACTTTAGGTTCCGCCGTTGTCCGCCGAACGCCGATGCCCCCTGTCACCGAACGTCTATCCACTGTCTACGCCGAGGCACTAGGAAGGCTCCGGCACGAGAAGTCGTGGCGAGGACATCCGAAAGGGCCGAGGCGGCGAACGCCCGGTCGCATCGCTGCCCGGGGCGACGTACGCCCTCGGCGTCGCTTGACGCACGCGATGGCGATCCGAGCCCGCCTACCTTCGGGCGTGCCCTGCTGCGGACCCGCAAACCCGGGCCGGCCGCCGCGACTCTTGCGAAGGAAAGGCCCCACTGGTGATCGGACGAGCGTCCACGGACTCGCCTCCTTGCCGGTTCACCGTTCTCGGCCCGCCGGGCCTGGACTGCTTCGGCACGGAGCTGGACCTCGGCTCGCCGCAGCAACAAGCCGTCCTGATGCTGCTGCTGGCCAACAACGGCAGGTTCGTGCAGGTCGGCGAGCTGATCGACGGCCTGTGGGGAGACCGGGCGCCGGTCACCGGCGAAGCCGTCATCCGGACCTACATCTCCCGCCTGCGGCGGATGCTGTCCGGGCACGGGCTCGGCTCGGCGATCCGGTCCCAGGCCGGGGGATACCTGCTGGACCCGTCGCTGTTCGTGCTGGATTCGACCGAGTTCGCCGACCTGGTCGAGAGCGCCAGGCGAGAGCACACGGCGGGGAACGCCTCGGCGGCGGCGGACCACTTGGCGGCCGCGCTCGACCTCTGGACCGGCACCGCGCTGGCCGGAGTTCCCGGCGAGGCCGCCGAAAGGGAGCGGTCGCGGCTGGAACGGCTGAAGCTGACCGCCACCCAGGAGCTGCTGCGGATCCGCCTGGAGCTGGGGGAGCACGCCGAGGTCGTGGCCGAGGTGCCGTTGCTCATCGAGCAGAACCGGCTCGAAGAGCCGCTGTACGAGATCTACCTGCTCGCCCTGTACCGCAGCGGCCGGCGGGCCGAGGCCCTGGAGATCTACCGGACGGTCTACGACCTGCTCAGCGAGGAGATGGGGGTCGGCCCTGGGCCACTGCTGCAGGCGATCCACGAGAAGATCCTCCGGGCCGACGCGGACATTCACGACGAGATAGCCGTCCCACGAACCGGCGGGGCCGGACAGCGCACCGCGCGCTCTGGCCCGGAGCCGATCGCCGCGTTGCCAGGCGGGTATCTCGATCGGCAGTTCGTCGGGCGGGACGCGGAGCGAGCGGTCTTCCGGGACATGCTCAAGGCGAACGGCGGCGAGCGGAGCGGTCCGCTGTTCGTCTGCGGTCCCGCCGGGATCGGCAAGTCGACGCTGCTGCGAAAGTTCGCGGAGGACGCCCGTGCCGCGGGCCACCAGGTATGGCACGTCCAGGACTGGGCCGCCGCCGAGCGCCGGGAATGCCTTGAGCAGATCGCTGACGAGCTCTCGGCGGTTTCCGGCCCGGTACTCCTCCTGGACTCCTTCGAGGAGCTCGGCGATCTCGAACACTGGCTGCGCGACGAATACCTCCGGAAGTTGCGGGGCGAGGCGATCATCGTGGTGGCGGGCAGGACCGGGCCGAGCGCCGGCTGGCTCATCGACCCGGCCTGGTCCGGGACGATCACCATCCGCTGGCTCGAAGCCCTCTCCGATGCGGAATCCGCCGCGCTGGTCGAAGCCCGTGGTGTCGCCGCGGATCTCCGGGAGTCTATTGTGGACTTCGCTGCCGGGAGTCCCCTCGCGTTGTCGCTCGTGGCCGAGGTCGGCAGGAGCTTGCCGGTCACCGGTAGGCCGTCGCGGCGTGACGCCGTGCGGTACGTGGTCGACAACGTGATCGAGTTGCTGGCAGGTCCCGCACCGACGGCGGCGCATCGATGGGCGCTGCACGTGTGCGCGCACGCGCGCTACACCACCGAAGATCTGCTCCGGGCTGTGGTGCCAAGCGGCCGGGCGGAGGAATTGTTCGACTGGCTCTGGGCTCAGCCCTTCGTCGAAACGGCTGCCCACGGCTTGGACATCAACGGCGTGCTGCGGGAATCCCTCGAATACCAGCTGCGGTGGCGGGACCCGGTCGGCTACGAGCAGATGCACCGACGGATCCGCCATTACGTCATGGGCAGCCTCCTGCGCGACACCCGCGACCCGCACGCGAGCGTGGCGGTCATGCGAACGATCGCTCATCTGCGCCGGCGCGGCGGGGTCGTGCCGCGGTTCGTTTCGGTGGCCGGTGACGAGGATTTGCAGGCGGTGGAGGCGACTTTCGCAGATCACGGCGAGCTTGTCGCGATGACGTGGGAGAGCCGCGGTGAGTCCGCGGCGGCTTCCGTCCGGTTCTGGCTGGGACGTCAACCGAACGCGTTCCACCTGCTCCGGGACCGCAAGACGAAGCGGCTGCGAGCCTTCATGAGCCGGCTGGTCCTCACGGCTCCGGCGAGGGAAGAACTCGCGGCCGACCCGATCATCGAGGAGATCTGGCACGACGTGCACCGGCGGATGCAGCTGCCGGCCGACGCGCACGTCGCGGTTGCGCGGCACCTCGTTCGTCCCGCTGGCGAAGCCGAACCGTCCTTCATCACGGACGCCTTCCAGGCGCGGCTGATGGGTGCCTGCCTGCACGAGCCCGGGCTGGCGGCCTCGTACCTGGTCCTCTCCAACGGGCAGTTCTGGCGCCCGTTGATGGAGTACCTGGGCCACCACGAGCTGGAGAGCGTTGGCGCGGACCACCCGCACTCGATCTTCGGCCACGACTGGCTAGCCGCACCGCCGGTGGAATGGCGGGATCGGCACCTGGACGAAGAGCTGTGGGCGCAACGACGCCTGAACCTGTTCGCCCGGCAGGACGCGTCCGGTGCGCGCTGAGCGCCGTCGCAGCGAAGCCCGGAGTGGGAAAGTCACGTGGTGGCACCGAAATCGTGCCGGAAAAGTGCCATCGAAGAACGTATACCGATCGTCGGCGCGCTTCGGAATAGCATCGCGGTGTTCCACCTGGACGTTGTCTCGGCCACCCGAGCGATGGCCGCGGTCGCATCGCGAATCGCTGGGTGTGGCAAAGGGGACGAGGTGCCCTAACCCCCGGGGTACCTCGTCCCCGCCCCGGAACTTCAGGCGCGACGGCATGCCCGACGACAGGTTCCGCGTTGGCAGCGGTGCGATCTCCGGACGCTTGGCGGATCCGCTCGAACCGAGACCTGCGTTCGTCCGAATCGGACACCGCATCGCCGCGGTAGATTTCAGGAGAACCCATGCCCACCCTGGTCCTCGTCGGCCTCCTCGCGGGGATGGTCACGAGCCTCTCGCCCTGCGTGCTGCCGGTGCTGCCTGTCGTTCTCGCCGCTGGGGCGAGACGGCCCTGGGGAGTCGTGGGCGGTCTTGTAACGAGTTTCAGCCTGTCGACGCTGCTGGGCTCGCTCGTGCTCGATGCGCTGCACCTGCCTGCAGGTCTTCTTCGGAACGCGGGCATCGCGACGCTGGCGTTGCTCGGCGTCGGGTTGATCTTTCCCCGCGTGGGCGAGCTGCTCGAACGTCCCTTCATCCGGCTGCGAGGTCGTGCGGCCGAGCCGGGCGGCAACGGCTTCGTCGCGGGCCTGGCGCTGGGACTCGTCTACGTGCCCTGCGCGGGGCCGGTTCTGGCCACCATCGCCGTGGTCGGGGCCACGCAGCAGATCGGGTTCGGCACCCTCGTGCTCACCGCGGCCTTCGGCGTGGGAACGGGCATCCCCCTGTTCGTGCTCGCGGCTTCGGGCGGTGCGCTCGTTCGCCGGATGCGCTTCCTGCGGGCACGCGCGCGGGGCCTGCGCGTCACGACCGGTGTCGCTCTGCTGCTGGTCGCCGCCGTCAGCGCTTTCGACCTCGCCTCGCCGCTGCAGCGCGCGGTGCCGGACTACACAGCCGCGACGCAGAGCGCTTTCGGCTCCGTCCAGCTCGACCGGCTCACGCACGCACCGGACTTCGCGGGTGTCTCCGCCTGGCTGAACACCCCTGGCGGACAGCCGCTTTCGCTGCCGGGGCTGCGAGGCAAGGTCGTGCTGGTCAGCTTCTGGACCTACAGCTGCATCAACTGCCAGCGGGCGTTGCCCCACCTGGAACAGTGGTACGAAACCTATCGGAACGCCGGGTTCGTCGTGGTCGGCGTGCACACCCCGGAGTTCGCGTTCGAGCACGATCCGGCGAACGTGGCCGATCAGGCGAAGGCACTCGGTGTCGACTATCCCGTGGCGATCGACAACGACTACGCGACCTGGACCGCCTACGGCAACCAGTACTGGCCTGCCGCATATCTCGTCGACGCGGCCGGACAGATCCGCGCGTCGCACTTCGGGGAAGGCGATTACGCGGACTTCGAGGAGGAGATCCGCAGCCTGCTCGGGGAAGCCGGTGCGTCCAGGCTGCCCCCGCCGACCGACGTGCCCGACACCACCCCGTCCGGCTCGCAGACGGCGGAAACCCGTCTGGGCTCCGGATTCGGCCCGTCGGCCATGAGCGGCGAACGCCTGTCCGCCGGCCGGACGCACGACTACACGTTCCCGGCCGAGATCTCCTCCGACACGTTCGCGCTCGACGGAACCTGGACCGATGCGGGCGAATACCTCGCATCCGGGCCCGGGGCCCGGCTCCGACTCGACTTCCATGCCGCGTCGGTCCACCTCGTGCTGGGCGGAACGGGAACGCTCACCGTGGACGTCGACGGAGATCACCGGACGATCCAGGTCGCCGGCCCTCCGCGGCTCCACACGTTGCTGGACAACGACGAATCCGGGCACGGGGTCATGACGCTGTCGTTCAGTCCCGATGTGCAGGCCTACGACTTCACGTTCGGCTGAGCATCGCCGAGGCCGGGCAGGCGGACAACCGCACCTCTTGACGTACATGGCTGACGTCGCGTGACGGACGCCGAGCGGTGCGGGCACTGCTTAGCGTTGCGGCGTGGGCGAACACAACATGAACGAAACCCTTTGGGACCGCCTTCCCGCGGCGGAGATCAACGAACCCCTTTGGAACCGCCTGACCGCGGATGAGCTGCGCGGGCTGGCCGCCCAGGGCGCCGCGGTGCTGGTGCCGGTCGGTTCGACCGAACAGCACGGCCGGCATCTGCCGACCGGGGTGGACGCCTTCTTGGCGGACGAGGTGTGCCGCCGGGCGGCCTGGCTCGTTCAGGGGCGCTGTCCTGTGGTCGTGGCACCGACGGTGTGGTGCGGGCTGGCCGAGCACCACATGGCCTTCGGCGGCACGCTGACCCTGACGCTGTCCACTTTGCACGCGCTGCTGCGCGACCTGTGCCGGTCGATCCTGCGGGCGGGCTTCCTACGCATCCTGCTGGTCAACGGCCACGGCGGGAACATGGCCGCCCTCAACGCGATCGTCGCCGAGTTGACGACGGAGCTGCGGGCCCGGATCGGGATCACGAGCTACTTCACGGTCGGGCGTCGGGCGGTGCGGGAAACCCTGGAAACGCAGGACACGCTCATGCACGCGTGCGAAGGGGAGACCTCGATGATGCTCGCGGCTCACCGGGAACTCGTGCGCACCGAGGAGCTCCAGCACGCGGTCGGGCCGAGGATCGATTTGCCCGCCGAGTCGCAGAACCCGGTGTTCTTCGCCGTGCCGTTCGACGAGATCACCGGCTCGGGCGTGGCCGGGGACGCGCGGACGGCAAGTGCGGCGAAGGGGCAGAAGCTCCTCGACGCCTGCGCCCAGGCGCTCGCGGATCAGCTCGCCGCCGGGCTGTGGACGGAGCACGGGTGGTGACCGCGACGAGGCCGCCCGGCTGGGTTCGGGCCGCGAACTTCGCGCTGCCGAACGGCGCCGTCCCCGCGCTGTCGGCGAGATGTAGACATCCGGGTGGTCGACTTGTGGTCGAACTACCGCAGAGAAAGGGCGACCGTGAGCGTCGACGCGCGGACTGCGCTGGGAAATCCGGACTTGGTGGTCGGTCTGCTGCCGAGGGAAGGGCGGCGTGCCGGCAGAAGCGCAGCCGATGCCCTTGGCGGGCATGCCGATGACGTGACCACGGTGTCCTTGTACGCCGATGATCTCAGCGATGGGGCGCGCTTCCTGCGCACCCTGAGCGAGTCGCCTGAAGCCCGGGTGCTGCCGTTGAAGAGGCATGCCGAGGCGGATGTCGTAATGGTGGTGGCCACCAGGGTCGATGACGCGCTCCTGCTGGAGATGGAGAAGGTGGCGGGGCGGGCGGAGAACCCGCGGCAGCGCATGGTGCTGATCTCCGACCCGATGCGGGAGTCTCAGCTCTCCAGGGTCGTCGGTTGCGGTGTGGTGAGCATCCTGCCGCGCGCGTCGATCACACCGCATCTGATCGTGCGGGCCGTGGTCGCAAGCGGCAAGGGCGAGGCGGTCATGCCCAAGAGAGTGGTTCGCCGGCTGCTGGAGGAGGCCAGGGAGTTCCACCAGAGCGTGCGACGAGTGCCCCTGGGGTTCGCCGACGGCGGGCTGACGGACCGGGAGGTGGAGGTGCTCCGGATGTTCGCCGACGGGCACGACACCGGCTACGTCGCCATTCGGCTCAGGCTCTCCGAGCGCACGATCAAGAAGATCGTCCAGGACCTGACGAAGCGACTCGGGCTCCGCAATTGGTGAGCATCGTGTGGATGCGGCCCGTCGTGCCGCCGAAGCGCGTCTCGTGCGCCGACTGTCCGAAGCCGTGGACTTGCTGGCACCGGCCGGGATCGTGGTGACCCCGCTGGATGCCGGGCACGCCACCAGTGCGCTGGCTGCCGCCTGCAACCCCGACCGCCTCGCCCCAACGTCGGCCGGCATGGCCGGTGCCGAGGACATCATCACCACTCCCACACCCGACCAGCCCGACACACCCCCGCACCTCCACGACACCGCCGATGCGCACGGTGGCGGCGAGGACGAGTGGAGGCGAGTCGTATGAGGACACACACCCGCCACCGCACTCCACTGGATACGAGCGCGGAGGTGTTCGCACCGGAGGCATTGAGCATCGGGTCCCGGCACGTCGAGGTCGGAGGTGACTGGGTCGCCACGTTCGCCATCACCGGCTATCCCCGCGAAGTCCACCCCGGATGGCTGCAGCCGCTGCTGACCTACCCCGGCCGCCTCGATGTGTCGCTGCACGTGGAGCCGATCGACCCCACCACCGCCGCGACCCGCCTGCGCAAGCAACTGGCGAAACTGGAATCCGGCCGCCGGCACACCGCCGAACACGGCCGCCTCGCCGACCCGCAGGTGGACGCGGCCACCGAAGACGCCTACGAAATGTCCGCCCGGATCGCCCGCGGCGAAGGCCGACTGTTCCGCCTCGGCCTCTACCTCACCGTCCACGCCACCACCGAAGAAGCGCTCACCGACGAGGTCGCCGCGGTCCGCGCCTTGGCGGCGTCGCTGTTGCTGGACGCCAAACCCGCCACCTACCGCAGCCTGCAAGGCTGGGTATCCACCCTCCCCATGGGACTCGATTTGCTGGGGATGCGCCGCAGCTTCGACACCAGCGCCCTGGCCGCGGCGTTCCCCTTCACCAGCGCCGACCTCCCCCCCGCCGACCCCACCTCGGTGTCGGCGCCGACGGGAGTGCTCTACGGATTCAACGTGGGCAGCCAAGGACTGGTGCACTGGGACCGGTTCGCCGCCGACAACCACAACAGCGTGATCCTCGGCCGCAGCGGCGCCGGAAAAAGCTACCTCGTCAAACTGGAAACCTTGCGCTCGCTGTATCGGGGCATCGAAGTCGCCATCATCGACCCCGAAGACGAGTACCGCCGTCTCGCCGAGGCCGTCGGAGGCACCTACCTCCCTCTCGGTTCCGCCGGCGTCCGCCTCAACCCGTTCGACCTTCCCATCACCACCGGAACCAACGGTCGGCGCACGGCACCGAAAGACGCGCTCGTGCGCCGCAGCCTGTTCCTCCACACCGTGATCAGTGTTCTGCTCGACGCGCCACTGAGCGCGGGGGAGCGGGCCATGCTGGATGAGGCGATCGCCGCCACCTACCGCACGGCCGGGATCACCTCCGACTCCCGCACCTGGACCAGGCCCGCACCGACCCTCCGCGACCTCCGCGACACCCTCACCGCCCACGGCGACCCTGTTGCAACGGAGCTCGCGGCGCGACTGCACCCCTACGTCGACGGAGCGTTCAAAGAACTCCTCAACGGGCCCACCACGACCCGCCCCGAGGGGCACCTCGTGGTGTTCTCGCTGCGGGATCTTCCTGAGGAACTCAAACCCCTCGGCACCCTGCTCACACTCGACGCGGTATGGCGGCAGGTCGCCAACCCCGTGCTGCGCCGGCCACGGCTGGTCGTCGTCGACGAAGCCTGGCTGCTGATGCGCCAACCCGCGGGCGCGGAGTTCTTGTTCCGCATGGCCAAGGCATCCCGGAAACACTGGGCCGGGCTGACCGTGGCGACCCAGGACACCGCCGACGTCCTCGGCAGCGATCTCGGCAAAGCCGTAGTCGCCAACGCCGCCACCCAGATCCTGCTGCGGCAGGCACCGCAAGCCATCGACGACATCACCCGCACCTTCGACCTCTCCGCAGGCGAACGCCACTTTCTCCTCGCCGCGGAGCAAGGCCAAGGACTGCTGTCCGCCGGCACCCAACGCGTGGCCTTCCAGACCGTCGCCTCACCCACCGAACACGCCCTGGTCACCAGCAACCCCGCCGAACTCGCCCACGCCACTAGCCGCGAGAAATCCGAAGTGGACTCTGGATACCTCGACATCGACGACGCTTCGGCGCCGTTGACGGGTGATGAGTCCGGCACGGATTCCGGCGTCAGCCATGTCCAACCCGCGCGGTGACTATTTCCCTATTTCCGCGCACCGGGTTCTCCGCGCACGTCACGACGAGGAGGTACGCCATGATCGTCCCGTCATCGCCGGCCACCTTGGCCGGGAGAGTGATCGACGACTACCTGCGGGATCCCTGGGGCACTCTGCACCGCGCACTCACCGGCCTGCTCGACTGGGCGAGCACCGCAGCCCCTGTCGCCGTGCCAGGTCTACTCGTGGGTCTGGCTGTCGTGATGGGATCGAGGCGATGGTGGCGTCGACACTGCCATGCGCGACTGATGACCAACGCTCGCGTGGTGACCGTGCTGGCACCACCCACAGTCGATCCGGCAGGCGGAGCGGCTTGTGGGCCCACCTCGTCGGAGTGCTGCGCCCACGGTGGAAACGCCTGGTAACCGGCCAGCCACACGTGGCCTGCGAGTACGTGTTCTCCCACACCGGCGTAGAGATTCGACTGTGGGTTCCCAGCGTCATTCCCCCGGGGTTGGTCGAGCGGGCGGTGGAAGCAGCCTGGCCCGGCGCACACACCCACACCCACCCCGCCGAGCCACCCCTGCCCACTGCCGGGACCGGCCAGCGCAGCGTCGTTGTCGGCGGCGAGCTTCGTCTCGCACGCCCCGATGCGCTGCCGATCCGAACCGACTTCGACGCCGACCCGATCAGGGCGCTGATCGGGTCGCCCGTCGGCCTGAATCGCGATGAGCATGCCTGCGTGCAGATCCTCGCCCGCCCCGTCACCGGACGCCGCCTCACACACGCCCGTCGCATCGCCCGGCAAGCCCACACCGCAAGCACCGCCGGGCACATCGCCGGCGGGATCCTGGACCTCGTCACACCCGGCGCCACCACCCGCGGCCGCAGCGTCCGGGACGTGACGAGTCGTGATCCGCAGGTGACGCTGGAGCACTCCGCCGCCAACCGCGCGATCGTGGCCAAACAACGTGGCAGCCAGTACGAGACCGTCATCCGCTACGCCGTCGCCACCCTGCTC
>NZ_JBFAKG010000050.1:0-75586 GCF_040655595.1 Saccharopolyspora sp. NPDC050389 | reverse complement strand
GACCGGGCGGGACTGCCGCTGGCGGTCGCGGTCTCGGCCGCCAACACCAATGACGCACATGCCCTCAAGCCGCTCGTTCTGGCGATCCCCGCCGTGAAGTCCCGGCGCGGGCCCCGCCGGCGCAAGCCGGACAAGCTCCACGCCGACAAAGCCTACGACCAGGCCGCACTCCGAGACTGGATACGCAGACAGGGAATCACCGTACGCATCGCCCGCAAGGGCATCGAGTCCAGCGAGAAACTCGGCAAACACCGCTGGGTCATCGAACGATGCATCGCCTGGCTGTTCGGCTACCGGCGATTGACCATCCGCTACGAGCGCTATGCCAACCACTTCTGCGCCTTCCTCACCCTCGCCGCCGCCCTCACCTGCTACAAGAAACTCGCGAAATGAGACACGCTCTAAGGCTGTCGCAGCGGAATCACCGGCGGATGGCCGAGGTCGAACTGCTTCAGGACGTAGCCGTCATAGCTGAAGACGCCGTGTGCCTTCTCGGACAGCGTCCGCTGGTAGATCTCCCTCGCCTCGTCCTCGGACTTGCCCAGCTCGCGCGCGCGGGCGCGAACGGCTGCGGCGTGCTTCTGGATTTCGCCGATCTTCGATTCAGTCAGTTCGCCGTACGGGAACCCGCCACCGTCGTGTTTGACCGCCGCGCGCACCACGAAGTAGTCGACCTTGTTCTTCGCCAACGCCTCTTCGAGATCCTCCGCGAGGGATTTGAAGTGTTCGTCCCTCTTCATCGCGGCGATGATCGACCTCATGTACTCGCGGTGCCCCTGCTCGTAGTGCTTTCCGTCCAGGCCACGGCGAGCCCCCAGACTGGAGTCGGGGCTCTTCGCTTCCGCCACCATGAATCCCACCCGTCGCCCATCGGGCCCGATCACGCGGTAGATCAGGTCGAACCGGCCTGCACCGCCTTTGATCTCACGCCCCTTGGCGTCCTTCACGACCACGGGATCCAGCCGGTAGCCGGGCGGCAGCCTCCTGGCCAGATCGCGCATCGCCTGCCGCGTGGCGGTCTCGCCGAACTCCTCTCCAGCCAGGCTGGTGAGCAGGCTCGAACCGGACCGGTCCAGCTCGTCCAGCGGATGCTTGCCGAGACGGCTGCCTCGGACGGGTTTGCCGTCCAGAGCAGCTTGTATTTCGGCGCGGTCTTTGAGGTAGCCGCCCCGCCGCTTCGCCTGCATATCGGCGATCTCCAAGTCCTCGCCGGTCAGCGTCCGGCGATTCCCCCT
This sequence comes from Saccharopolyspora sp. NPDC050389, assembly GCF_040655595.1. Classification (NCBI taxonomy): domain Bacteria; kingdom Bacillati; phylum Actinomycetota; class Actinomycetes; order Pseudonocardiales; family Pseudonocardiaceae; genus Saccharopolyspora; species Saccharopolyspora sp. NPDC050389. Next base: position 74,351 of record NZ_JBFAKG010000050.1, on the reverse strand, counting down.
GATCACCACCGGCTTGCCGTCGGAACCCAGGTGGTATTCCGACCGGATCGCTTCCGGCTTGCCGGACTTCAAGCGGAAACGGCCTTCCGAATCACTCTCGATGTCCGGGACCGGGTGCCCCAGGAAGAGCGGCCGCTTCGCCTTCTTCTGGATCCACGGCCGAGCGTCGGTCTCGCTGTCGTAGTATTCGGCGTACACCCTCCTCGCCAGCTCATCGTTCCCGTTCAGGACGGTGAGCAGGATTTCGTGCGCCTGCTGCATGCTGGGATTCAGAGCATCGCGGCAGGCTTGGATGTCCGCGGCGCACCGCAGTGCGGCCTCCTGGTGGCTTTCACGGGCTTGGCTGGCTTCCCGGCGAGCCTGTTGCCGCTCATGCTCGGCCAGTCGGGCGACGCGGCCTAGCTGGACCGCGTACTCGCGGTAAGCCAGCGGTAGGCCGCTGCTGAACGTCTGCGCCGTCGCTTCGTCCAGGCCGCGCCAGATCGATCCGCCGGTGAACCGCAAGGGAAGCAGGGAGCAGAACTGCCGCAACGCGTTGCGGTACACGGCATCTGCCTGGCGGCCGCGGTTCAACGCCAGCTGGCTCTGCTGCCTGGCTGATCGCAGGGATTTCTCGTACCGCTGGAGAACGCTCGCGCAGTCCCGGTAAGCGGTGTTGAGGGTGCGAGGTCCTTGGGGTAGTTCCGCCAGCATCGTCCCGAACTTCGGCGCGTAGTCACCGCGCATGCGCAGCCGCTCCGTGCCGTCGGCGATCTTGCCCAGTTCGTCGGCGATTTCGCCGGCCTGCCTTGCCTGGGCGTTCAGGCGTCGGATCATGTCCGCGGTCTTGTCCGGGTCGCCCGGAACGGGGTCGCTGAGCAGGTCCAGAACGGTCCAGTCGTCCATTCGGCCGATCAGCTGCCGGCGCTGCCGGCGAGCCGCGTGTCCAGGTCCTGGTGCTCGCGCACGACGTCGCCGAGGAAACCCGCCATGCCCTCCAAACCGCTGAGCATGTTCTGGGCGCCGGTCGTCCACTGCTGGTAGGACTCCTGGAACCGGCCGGAGGCGAGCTGGGTGCGGAACTCGCTGCCGACCAGCTGGTCGATCATGGATTTGAGCGCCTGCAGCTTGTCGTTCATCTCGGCCTGCCCAGACTTCAGCTGCGTGGCGGCCCGCTGCAGCCCGTCGTAGCCGATGTTCACATCTGCCATGGCTTCCTCCTGCTACTCATCTGGCTCCAGCCGGTCGGCGAGGTGTTTGTCGGTGTCGAGCGTGCCTTCCGCCAGGTGGCGCAACAGCGTCGCGGCGCGTTCGGTCAACGCCTGCGCAGCCGATTCGGCCTGCCAAGTGGTCTGCCCGAATCCGTCCAAGGCCGCGTCGATGGCCGGTACGCCCGTCCCGCTCAACGCTCGCGCCGGTTCGGACTCTTGCATTCGCACGCGGATCTCCGTCAACGAAACCGATGTCTGAGTCGCGACCGCCGGGTCGCAACCGAATTGGTTCGCCATTGACGTTTTCGTCCCTGAAATCCGGAGGATTTTCCCGCGGCCGCTGATAATCTTTCGCCAGGCTAGCGCGGAATGCCCGTTGGGGGAAGGATGCAGGAGGCGGGGTCTCAGGTGCCACAACGACTCCTGGCCGGGCGTTATCGGCTGACCAGGATGATCGGCCGAGGCGCTGCCGGCATCGTCTGGCAGGCCCACGACGATCTGATCGACCGCGTGGTCGCGGTCAAGGAACTGCGCCCGCCACCCGGGCTCACCGCCGAAGAACAGGCCGTGTTCCGCGAGCGGGCATTCCGGGAAGCCCGCAGCGCGGGACGGATCGGCCATCGCTGCGTCATCGCCATCCACGACGTCGTTCCCGCTGCCGTGGACCGCGATGAGGCCGTCTACATCGTCATGGAATTCGTGCGGGCACCGACCCTGGCGGAGATCCTGCGAACGGAAGGACCGCTGTCCGCAGACCGCGTGACGGCGCTCGGGATTCAGGTCCTGGACGCGCTGGACGCCGCGCACGAGATCGGCGTGGTGCACCGGGACATCAAGCCGGGCAACATCATGGTCCTTCCCGGTGACGAGGTGAAGCTGGTCGACTTCGGCATCGCGCACAGCGCCAACGACACCCGCCTGACCCAGTCCGGCGTCGCGGGGTCGACCGGCTACATGGCGCCCGAGCTGTTCCACGGCAAGGAACCACGGCCGGCCACGGACCTCTGGGCGCTGGGCGCGACCCTGTTCCACGCGCTGGAAGGCGGCGGCCCGTTCGACCGGGACACCGCCGCGGCGACCATGCACGCCGTGCTGTACGAGGATCTGCCTGATTTACCCGACGACACCCCTCTTGGCCAGGTGATCACCGGCCTGCTTACCCGCGACCCCGATGCCCGGATGACTGGCCAGGAGGCCAAGGCCCTACTGGCGGCACGCCTGCCGGACGCGAGAACTGTTGCAGCAGAACCGGAACGAGAGCGGGAGCCAGAACCAGAACCGGAACCAAAGGCGGAACTGGAACCAGAGCCAGAACCAGAACCGGAGCCAGAACCGGAGCCAGAACCGAAGCCGGAGCAGACTGACTGGGAAGAACGCGCCACGACCACCAACTCCACGACACCGGAGCAACCCGACTGGGAGACTCACCCGACGACTGTGTCGCCCAAGGCGGCGTCGGCCGCGCGAGCGGCGCTGGGGAAGAAGATCCTGGAAGCCCGTGATCCGCGATCGGCCTTGACCGTGGTCTACCTGACCCGCTCCATTTTGAGCGCGTTGCTCGTGTTGATCACCATTCGGTTCTTCTCCATCTTCCCGCCGGCGACGGACTCAGTGCTCGTCTTCGGTGTGCTGATCACCGGGCTCTGCTTAATGGCATTCTTCAGCGTTCCCTGTCGGGGCTGGCTTTTTGCGATCAGGCCAGGATATCTCGCTGTCGACCGCATCGCCGAGCCCAGATTGAAAGATCCGGACCTGAGTAGTGTCACCATCAAATGGGATACCGTGAGTCGCATTGCCGTTGCGACGATCGGCCAGGGCAGGGCTCGGGTTACTTTCCACCTTCGGAGCATCGGCCAGTTGTGGTACCCGTACAACATGTTCGTCGGTCACGACAAAGAAGGGTTCAAGTGGTCCCTGGGCGACGTGCAGGAATCCGCGGACACCGTCGAGAAGTGGTTTCGCGACGCGGCTCCTCGGGGCGTCTCGGTAGTACGGACGCTGCACACCGGTTCCCCGGAACACCGGCGCCCGCAGCCCCGGCTGTACCGTTTCGGTCTGGCTTTCGCCGTATTGCTGGGCGTTCTTGCGTTCGTGCACTTCGTTGGCCCGGGCATGATGCTCGACCGGGCGGCGCAGGTCGACGCGAACACCCGGTACGAGATGCTGCTCGCGACCCCAGAACGGGACCTGGTGGCCGGCGCTACCGCCGACGGCACCATCAAGCTGTGGACCGTCCAGGACCGGCGGAACACCCGTGTGCTCGCCGGCCACACCGGCCCGATCACGGCCCTGGCATTCAACGAGTCCGGGAGCACCTTGGCCAGTTCCAGCACTGACGGCACCACCAAGCTGTGGGATGTCGGCAAAGGGGAGACCATGGCCACCTTCGCCGGTACCGCTTCGTCGTTGGCGATCCGCGGCTCCGAAAGCACTCTCGTCGGCGTGGTTTCCGAGGCCGGGAATCGCATCATCCAACTATGGCAACCAGACGAACCCCGCAACATCCTGACCATCACCGATGGAACCAGTGACCTCGTGCACGTGGCCCTCGAAGGTGGCTACGCCTATTTCCATCTGGGCGGAGTTGACTCCAAAGGCTACCGGCGCCATTGGGACGTGTCATTCGACTTCGGTGAAGGCTGGAAGGTCAGGGGCGGTGGCACACCCGACGCGCCTCCCGCCGGTTTGGACACCGCACGCAGATTCGCATTCACGCCCGGGGAAGTCGGCTACAGATGGGCCGCGGAAACCGCGGAGCACGCAGTGGTCACAGGCGATTTCTACTCGTCGTCCTCCGAAAGGTTCAGCGGGCACACCGCCAGAATCAGATCCATTGCGTTCTGCGGAGACAGTCTTCTCGCCACGAGCAGTGACGACCACACGATACGGATCTGGCAGCGCTACCGAGACGAAGAACAAGCCACCTTCGACCTCGATCCCGAGCAGGGCAGTGCCGACCTGATCGCGCTCGCCGACAGCGGTGCGAGTCTGGTCTTCACCCGAACGGACACCAACGGGCTGTGGTTCTGGGACACCGGGATCCGCGGAGACTCATAACCCGTGTCGCCATCGGAAAACGACCTCCGTGTGGGGCCGCCGGGCGGACAACCCCTTCGTGCGGGCCGGGAACCTCCGCTGGGCACGGAAACACGCAGCTCTCAGCACGCCGATAGAGCGGCGCTGGCTCGTCGATTTCAGAGCCAACAGACTTTCGATCTTTATTCGCTGAACCAAGAACAATGGTGGGGTGGCCATTCATGCTTGCCGACTGGCAGCGCTGCGACGTCAACGCGATCAAGGCGCTGTGGTCAGCTGCGCGGCGGAAAGGCCGAAACCCGGCCGATCCCCGGCGGGCCGGGGCGGCTACCGCAGCGTCGACTTCGCCAGCACCAGCAGCACCGACGCCGACCAGCTGAAGTTGGTGGAGTTCAGCCGGGTGCCGTTGAGCGGGTCGTAGTTCTCCCCGATCGGCGCGTCGCCGAGGAGCCCGTCGGCCCGCCGGACCAGCGCGGTCGCGGCCCGGGTCGCGTCCGGCCGGTAGCCGTAGTCGGTCAGCCCGCTGATGGCGAAGTACGTCTGGTCCAGCCAGTTCGGTCCGCGCCAGTAGTCGGTGTGGTCGAACCCGGGTGCGGACACGGAGACCGTCGGGAATGGCAGGTAGGTGCCGAACGCGTGCGGGTCGAGCAGCGAACGCCGCACGTCGGCCGCCTGCGGCGGTGACGCCACGCCCGCCCATAGCGGTATCGCTCCCTCGATGCCCATGCCGCGCTCCGCCAGTGGCTGCTTCGTTGCGATGTCTACGTCGTAGTAGTAGCCGCTGGCCGGGTCGAAGGCGTGCTCGCGCAGCCATGCCGCGACGCGCTCGGACTGCGCGCCGAACCGCACCGCGTCCGCCGGCCTGCCCAGCGCGGTCGCGATCCGGGCCAGGTAACGCTTGTCGGCGGCGAGGTAGGCGTTGAGGTCGACGGACTCCTGGTCCAACGAGTACCCGATCACTCGCCCGGCCGGGTCGGTGTTGGTCAGCACCCCGGAGCGGTCGAACCGGGGCGCGTTGTCCATCCCGCTTTCCCACGCGGCGGCCTGCCGGATGTCGTCGGGCGTGGCGTTCTGCGGGTCCGTCGTGGCCCCGTACTCGGCGATGCCGTTGCGGTCGTGGTCGCGGGTGCGGTACCACCAGTCGTGGAAGGCCACGAGCTTCGGGTACATCTCGGCCAGGAAGCGCAGGTCGCCGTTGCGCTGGAACACCTCCCAGACGGCCCACCCCGCCAGCGGCGGCTTGCTGTTGCGCTCGTTCCAGTTTCCGCCGCCCTGCGCGGGATCGTTGTAGAAGACGCAGTCCGGGACCATGCCCGCGTCCTGCGGGCGCGCCGAGCCTTCGGTGAGCTGGTGGTCGAAGGCCGAGCGGATGGTGGACTCGGCCAGCGCCGGGTCGAACTGGGCGACCCCGACCGCCGTCTTCCACGAGTCCCAGGCCCAGAAGCCACCGGCGAACCACTTGTAGGTCAGCGACGGCGTGATCCCGTCCGACGCCAGTTCCCCGGCCGGGCTGCGCCAGTTGGTGACGAGCGTTTGCACGCTCTTCACCGCCAGCCCGGCGTACTCAGCAGGCACCCCGGGCAGCGCCGAGCCGAGGTAGCGCCGCCAGCGGTGCCGGGCCTCGTCCGCGGCCTGCTGCGGTTGGTGCAGAGCCCGGTCGACCACCGGCTCCTGGGCGGTCCGTTCCGCGGCGGTGAAGGTGTAGGTCTCGGTCCAGGCCAGGTCGCGGGTGCCGCCGGCGGGCACGGACAGCGGGGTGCGCAGCTCGGTCGAGTAGGAGGTGCCGGTGACGGTGGTGGTCACCGGTTCGGCGTGGCGCACCTCGAATCGTTCCTCGCCGCTGGTCATGAAGTGCCAGGTGTCCCGGACCTGGGCGAAGTCGACCGCGACCCCGCTGCCGGTCGCGGCCAGCGTGAGCGCATCGCGCACCGGGGTCCGGTCGGGGGTGAGCAAGCTTCCGCTCCAGCCGACCTCCAGCCGGCGCAGGCGGTGGTCGGTGGTCCCGATCCGGGCCTGCACCAGCGCGGTTCGGTTGCCGGTGAACTGCAACCGCAGCGTCAGGTGCACGCCGTCGACGTCGTAGCTCTGCTCCAGCGCGCCGGGGTAGGAGACCAGCTGGGGGTGCGGGTCGTCGCCGAGGTCGACCGGCCGGCCGGTGTCGGCGTCGCGCAGCCGGATGCGGGTGAACGCATCGCTCAGGTACCAGGGGTATTCCTGGGCGAGGTACAGGGGGCCGGTGAACCCGCCGGCGAGTCGGCGGTCGCCCGGGATGGGCAGACCGTAGCCGTGCCAGGCACCGGCGTCGGAGAAGGCGTTCAGCGGGTTGAACTCGGGCGGCTCGGCGCTGGTGGGGGTGCCGTGCAGGTCCAGCACGTCCGGCCAGGAGCTCGGTTCGGCCGAGGGCGGGGACGGCGGCCCGCCCCGGTCGGCCGCGGCCGACGTGGCGACGTCTGCGGACACCAGTCCGGTGCCGAGCAGCACCGCACCGGCCAGGCAGGCCAACCTCCGGACGACGCTCATTTCCGCCCCTCTCCCATCCCGGTGTCTGGTCGGTCGACCGCACCGTCCGTCCGCAATGGACTGTCCGTTTCCGTCCGCAGTGGACGGCGTAGCACCGCCGCGCCCCGGGCGGGCAGCTCGATCTCGGTTCCGGACGGCCGCCCGGTCAGCAGGTCCACCCCGGCCGGGGACAGGTGTCCGACCGTCACCGGCTCGGTGTTGTGGTTGAGCAGGAACAGGTATTCGGCGTCGGCGCCGAGTCGGCGGACCGCCTCCACTCCGCTCGGCGTCTCCCCGCAGGTGACGCCCGCGGCGTCGAGGCAGTCGCCGAGCAGGGTGTCCAGCCCGCGGGAGTGCAGTCCGCAGCCGACGTACCAGGCGGTCCCGCCGCCCCGGTGGTTCCGGGTGATCGCGGGTACGCCGGCAAGCTCGCCGTCGGCGTACCGGGCGACCTGGGCCGCGGTGCCCACTTCGACCCACTCCGCCCAGGTCGTGGCGTGCCGGTATCGGTCCGGGTCGGCGTCGTCGGAGGCCAGCCGGGTGACCGTCCCGTCGGCCAGCGGCCACCACTCGTCGACGGCCACCCCGAGCAGGTCGCTGAGCGGGCCGGGCGCCCCGCCGCGGTGCACCCGGTCGTCCCGGTCCACCACGCCGCTGAACGGCCCCACCACGAGGTGCCCGCCGCCGTCGACGTACCGGGCCAGCCAATGCGCGGTGTCCGGCTCGCACAGGTACAGGTTCGGCGCCAGCACCAGCCGCACTCCGGTCAGGTCCGCGCCGGGCGGAACGAACCGAACCGGCAGGTTCCGCGCGTACAGCGGCTCGTACCAGGCGCGCACGATGTCCAGCCACCGCATCCGGCTGCTGGGGTGCTCGTCCAGCTCCAGCGCCCACCAGTTGTGCCAGTCCAGCACCACCGCCACCTCGGTCGGCACCCTGCTGCCGGGCACCTCGGCGAGCCGTTGCAGGTCTGCCCCGAGCCGAGTGGTCCGGGCCCAGCCGCGGCTCGACGTCCCGCGGTGCGGTAGGAGGGCGCTGTGGAACTTCTCCGCACCGGCGACGGACGCCCGCCACTGGAAGAACAGCACGCCGTCCGAGCCCCGGGCCACCGTTTGCAGGCTCCACAACCGGGACAGGTCGGCGGACTTCGGCACGTTGACCGGCCGCCAGCTGACCGCGGACGCCGCGTGCTCCATCAGCAGCCAGGGGGCGCCGTGCCGCAGCGAGCGCATCAGGTCGTAGTTCATCGCCGCGTGGACGTGCGCCTGCGGGTCGGCCGGATCGGGGTAGGCGTCGTCGGAGACCACGTCCTCCTCGGCGGCCATCGCCCAGTAGTCGAGGCTGCGGAACATGCTCATGAAGTTCGTCGTCACCGGAATCGCCCCGGAGTACCGGTCCAGCACGGACTTCTCCGCCCGGTAGCACTCCAGCAGCGCGTCCGAGCTGAACCGCTGCCAGTCCAGCTGCTGGGTCGGATTCCTCGGGCCGGGAGCGGTGCGCGGCGGCTCGATGTGCGACCAGTCGGAGTAGTGCTGGCTCCAGAACGCCGTACCCCACGCCGCGTTCAACGCGTCCACGGTGCGGTACCGGCGGCGCAGCCAGGACCGGAAGTCCGCGGCGGAGATCGGGCAGAAGCACTCGGTCACGTGGTCGCCGTACTCGTTGTGGATGTGCCACATCGCCACCGCCGGGTGGTCGTGGTAGCGGTCCGCCAGCCGCTCGACGAGGCGTGCGGCGGCCTGCCGGAACACCGGCGAGCTCGGGCAGTAGTGCTGGCGGCTGCCGAACTCCAGGCGGACGCCGTCCGCGGTCACCGGCAGCACCTGCGGGTAGCGGCGGACCAGCCACGCCGGGGGAGAGGCGGTCGCCGTCGCCAGGTCGACCGCGATGCCGTGCTCGTGCAGCACGTCCAGCAGCCGGTCCAGCCAGTCGAAGGCGTAGGTCCCCTCGGCCGGTTCCAGCCGGGACCAGCCGAATACGCCGACCGTCACCAGGTTGACGCCGGCCGCGCGCATCAGCGCGGCGTCCTCCGGCCACATCTCCTCCGGCCACTGCTCGGCGTTGTAGTCGCCGCCGAACAGCAACCCGGGAACCCCGGTCATGCTCACTGCTTCACCGCCCCACCGAGAAGTCCGGACACGAACTGCCGCTGGAACGCCACGAACACGACGACGAGCGGCAGCGTCGCCAGGAAGGAACCGAGCATCAGCCCGGCGTAGTCCACCCGCGTCAGCCCGATCATGGTGTTCAGCGCGACCGGGATCGTCCGCATGTCCGGTGTCTGCAACACCAGCAGCGGCCAGATGAAGGCGTTCCACTGGGTCATGAAGGTGTAGATGGCCAGGGCACCCAGCTGTGGTCGCGACACCGGCAGCACGATCCGGTAGAAGATGCGCAGGTCGCCGGCGCCGTCCAAGCGGGCGGACTCGATCAGCTCGTCGGGGAAGTCCACGAAGGACTGCCGCATCAGGAAGATGCCGAACGCGTTGGCCAGGAACGGCAGGATGACCGCCTGGTAGCTGTTGATCCAGCCGACGCTGGCCATCATCTGGAACAGCGGGACGAGCAGCACCTGGGACGGGATCATGATGGTGACCAGCAGCACGCCGAGCAGCATCCGGCGCCCGCGGAAGCGGTACTTGGCCAGGCCGTACCCGCACAGCGCGCTCACCGCGGAACTGCCGATGGTGTAGATTGTCGCGATCAGCACGCTGTTGACCAACGCCTGCCCGAACCCGGCCTCGTCCTGCAACGCGCGCAGGTTGGCCATGATCTGGTCGCTGGGCAGGAACGGCGGTGGCGACTCGAACAGCTCCGCGGTGGTGTGCGTGGCGGCCACCAGCATCCAGTAGAACGGGAAGATGCTGGCCACCGCACCCACCGCCAGCAGCGCGCGGAGTCCGGTCCGGACCAGCAGCCGGCCCGGTGTCCGTCGATGTGCCGTCCTGGTCACGACGACCTCCTTCCCAGCACGGCGAACTGGACCGCCGACAGCACGCCGATGAGTACCACGAGCAACCAGGCGATCGCGGCCGCGTAGCCGAAGTCGAGTTGCTGGAAGCCGACTCGGTAGAGGTAGAGCACCGGGGTCAGCGTCGCGTTGTCCGGCCCGCCCTTGGTGAGCACGAAGTTCTCGTCGAACAGCTGGAGGGTGCCGATGGTCGAGGTGACCGTGCAGAACAGGATCACGGGTTTGAGCTGGGGGAGCACCACGCGGAGGAAAGTGGTCGCCGCACCGGCGCCGTCGATCGCGGCGGCCTCGTACTGCTCCCGGGGCACCGCCTGCAGGCCGGCGAGCAGGATCACCACGTTGTACCCGGTCCAGCGCCAGGTGGTCGAACCGATCACGGCCACCTTCGCCCACGTCGGGTTGTTCAGCCAGTCCACCGGTGGCAGGTGCAGCCAGCCGAGCAACTGGTTGACCACGCCGCCGTCGGTGGTCAGCAGGACGCGGAACACCACGGCGTAGGCGACCAGCGTGGTCACTGCGGGCAGGAAGAACACCACCCGCCACGAGGTGCGGAACCGCAGCCAGGACTGGTTGAGGACCTGCGCGAGCACCAGGGCCAGCCCGATCATCACCGGCACCTGCACCAGCAGGATCAACCCGGCGTTGGCCAGCGCGGTTCCCACCTGCGGATCGGCGAGCAACCGCCGGTACTGGGCGAGTCCCACCCAGCTGGTCTGGCCGTCGCGTCGGCCCAGGAAGCTTTGCAGCAGGCTGGCCAGCAGCGGATAGGCGAAGAACAGGGCGAACAACGCCACCGCGGGGGCGGTGAACACCCAGCCGAACCCCGGCCGTCCTGCCCGGAATCGGCCGAGGGCGCGTGGGCGCTCCTCGGTTCTCGCGGGCTCGGTCGGCACCGCGACCTCGCTAGTCATGGGCGAGCTCCCTCCCGGTCGCGTTGGCGATCTGTCGCGCGGTGTCGCGCAGGGCCTGCGCCGGGTCTTTCCCGTTCAGCAGCACCCCGGCGACCATGTTGTTCACCAGGTCGGCGGCCAGGCTGGAATCCGTGGTGTAGACGAACGGCGGCGCGTGCCCGACCATGTCGGCGAACAGCCGGTAGACCGGCTGGTTCCCGAAGTACGGTTGAGGTTCGTCGAAGAACGGGTCGGACAGCGCGGGCAGGTAGGACGGGAACAGCCCCTGCTGCCGCATCATCTCGACCGCGCTGCTCCTGCTGGTCAAGGCGAAATGGACGAACGCCCAGGCCGCGGTCGAGTTCGCGGCCTGGCTCGGGATCGCCAGCGTCGAGCCGCCGCTGTTGGACGTGGTGGGGCCGCCGAGGTCGAACGCCGGCAGCGGGAGGACGCCGAACCTGCCGGCCAGCTCGGGCATCTCGGAGGTGAGGGTGCCGGTCCACCAGACCGCGGTCGGCGCGGTGGCCGCCGTCCCGGACTTGGTCGCCGACACCAGGCCGTCCCAGCCCTTCTCGTTGTCGATCAGGTCGGCGTCCTGCATGTCCTTGAGCAGCCGCAGCGCCCGCAGCGCCTGCGGGCTGTCCAACGCCACCCGGCCGTCCGGGGTGAAGTACGAGGCGCCCTGCTGTTGCAGCAGCAGCGGGAACATGCTGGTCTCATTGGTGATGTCGTCGACGAGCAACTTCTTGCCGGTGGTCGCCTTGATCTTCTTCCCGGCGTCGAGCAGCCGTTGCCAGGTGATCAGCGAGGCCGGGTCGACACCCGCCGCGGCGAGGTGGTCCCGGCGGTAGAACAACCCGACCGGCCCGGAGTCCCAGGGCAGGCTGTAGAGGCGGTCGTGGCCGTCGGTCGACGCCTGCCACTTGGCCGGGTCGAAGTCCCGCTGCTCGCCCTTCGCGGCCGGGGCCAGGTCGACGAACCCGTGCGGGAAGTTGCCGATGTAGCCGGCCATGTGATCGGTGCCGACGGTCACCACATCCGGCAGCCCGGAGCCGGACTGCAACCCGACCGAGATCTTGTCGTAGGCGTTGTCGTACCCAATGTCCACAATGGTCACCGAGACCTTCGGGTACTTCTTCTGGAACTCCGGCACCAGCGCCTGCAACCCCTCCGCGGCCACGTCCCAGGACCACACGGTGACGTTCCCGGAGACCGAGTCGGGTGCGTCGGCGACGCCGACGAGCTGCTGTCCGTTGCTGGCCAGCGGGGCCGTGTCGGCACCGCCGATGGCGCATCCGCCGACCAGGCTCAGCGCCGCCAGCAGTGCGACCGCCTGCAAAGGTCGCGAGCGGCGTCTGGTTGTCCGCATGTCCGTCTCCTGTCCCGCGAGGCCGAACGTGCCTGGGCACGACTGCCTCCGCTACCGGATTCTGGGCGCGTCGAGGTTCGAGCACGGGCCGGATGCGGCCCTGCACGCGTGGGGTATCGGTCGGGGCGTACGCCGCCGCGTCACCCGCTGCGGTTGACCAGTTCGCTGCGCAGTGTCCGCGTCAGGGTGTGCGCGATGGCCGGGATGCGTTGCAGCCGAAGGGCGATCTCCGCCAGGTGGTCGGTGTCCCGCGCGTGGATCGGTGTGAGCGCATCGGCGCTGCCAGCGGTGGTCCATGCCCGCACGATTTCCTCCTGCGCAGTCAGCGAATCGGTCAACTCGTCACCGGAGATGCCTGGCACCGCGAAGACTCCGAGCAGGGACACCCGACGTCCGTCGATCGATCTGAAGGGTGTGCCCACGGATCACTCCCGACGCCTCGAGCCGCCTGATGCGACGTTTGACAGAGGATGCGGCGAGCCCGGAAACCTGCGCAAGAAGTTCGAACGAGGTCCGGGCGCAAGCACGCAATTCTTGCAAGATTCCGAGATCAATCGCGTCGATGCGCCGGATACTTGCACGAGGCGCGTCGGTCGCACACGATTGATCGACCGGCTCGACCTGACTTCGAAGGCATGGAGACGCGGCATGGTCTATGCGGGCCGCACGGCGTTTGTGTCCGACCTACTGCGCTGCCCACCGGGCGGGCTGGACCGCAGGACGCATCCCGCTTAGGGGTGGTTGCAGAATGGGTTTGCGTGGCGGTGCGGGTGGCGGAACCTCAGCTGCCGTCTGGTCTGTGGGATCCCCGACTTACGTATGACCAATACGCGGCTTCGGGGCTGTCCTCGCCAGACGACATCTGAGAACCCGCGGCGGTGCAAGCTGAGTCCCTCACCGCATGCGGCTGACGCCGCATTCTGAAAGGACCTCTTAGCCAAGACGATCGAGTCAATTCATCCGTGGCTTGCACGGAAACCGTGACAGGGTCGGCGATTTTCGTGCTGTGGCTGGACCAGACCGGGCTGCGTTCGGACGCGACGGTCGCCGCGACCCGGGCGCCGGTCGGGCAGACTCCGGTCGTGCCCAACAGCGGCAAACGGTTCACGGTCAACGCCATGGCACGCCACAATTGCCCTACCCATCAATAACCCGCCACCTATGCCGCAAGGTCCACTCATAAGGTGCCCCGCTGAAGGGCGGCGGGTCGCCTGTCGTCCGTGAACTAGGTGCCCGAGCTGCGTCCTCGGACAGGGCTGGCGGTGCGGCGGGAGAAAGCACGGCGCGGGCCATGCGGCTGCGCATCAGACGAACCCGCTTCCAACGGCAAAATGACCGCCGTCGCCACCCGCTCGCCCAAGACGTTCACAGCGGCTGACCTGCGCGGTGTGTGACCGCTGCCACCGGCACGGGCACTTCGGCATCAAGCTCTGCACCGGAAGCTCGCTGTCTGCATTGACCGAGCGCGTGCGCGGGCTGGTCCGGGAGACCTTGGGGGAGGGGAGGAAGTACCCGGCGGGCACCTTCCGTTCACGGATCGGGCGAAGCGGGCGCTGCAGATGTCGCTGCGCGAGGCGGTGGGCCTGCGGAACAACTACATCGGCACCGAGCACATCCTGCTCGGCCTGCTCCGGGAGGGTGAAGGCTTCGCCGCCCAGCTGCTGGTCCGGCTGGGCTTCGACCGCCCGCAGGCACTCCGGCGGATCCCGGAGGTCCTCGGTCGACCGTGAGCTCATCACATCGGGTGACTGCCCGGTCGGCGCGATCGGGACTTGCCGAATGCGATCACGGATCCTCGCCGCGTTCGAGATGATGTCCGACATGGCACGGATGACCGGATGGCGGCGTGGCGCGGCGTGGACGGGTGGGGTGCTGCTCGTGGCCGGGCTGGGGGTGTTCCTGTCGTTGCTGGGGCTGGACCGGGCGAACCAAACGGCTGGGGTGCTGAGCCTGTTCGTCAGCCTGGCGGGTCTCGGCGTGTCGGCTGCGGCCTACGTCGGTGACCGGAGGGTCGAGAAGCGCGCGGCGGCCGGCAACGAGGGCGGCGGGTCCGTGCGCAACGAGATCAGCGGTGGGAACTTCCACGGCACCGTGCTCCAAGTCGGCCGGATCTCCGGGCAGGTCAAGCTTTCCGCCTCTGAGGAGGACGGCGACGATTCTCCGCGGTCCGGGGAGAGCGAACCGGAACCGCGGCGATGATGCCGGGATCGCGGCGGAAGACGGCGTTCGAGAACAAGATCACCGGGGGCGTGTTTTTCGGCACCGTGATCATGGGCGAGGAGGTCTCCCTCACACTGGCGCCGGAGGTGCCGACCGCGCTCGGCGGTCTGCCTCCGGCCCGCACCGGGTTCACCGGGCGGGACGTCGAGCTGGACGAGCTGGTGGCTGCGTTGGCCGCCGGTGACGGACCGGCAGTGCCGGCGCAGATCACCGGGCTGCCGGGGGCGGGCAAGACCGAGCTCGCGATCCAGGCAGCGCACCGCGCTCGGGCGGAGGGCGCGTTCCCGGGCGGGGTGCTCTTCGTCGACCTGCACGGTTACGACGAACACCAGCGCGTCGCTCCGGCGAGTGCGTTGGAGTCGTTGTTGCGCGCGGTCGGCATCCGGACGGAACACATTCCTCCTGCCGTCGAGGACCGAACGCGGTTGTTCCGCGACGTGCTCAGGGCTTTCGCCGAACAGGGGCGCCGGCTCCTGGTCGTCGCGGACAACGCGTCGTCGGCGAAGCAAGTCGAGCCGCTAGCGCCCGGCGACGGCAGCACAGGGATGGTCGTGACATCCCGGCACACACTGGACGGGGCGGGACCCGGCCCGCGCATGGCGCTGTGGGAGATCGCCGAACTGCCCGAAGAGGCCTGCGTCGAGTTGCTGGCAGGTGAGCTGGCCACGGCACGGCGCAACGAGGACACGCGGGTGCGGGATCATCCACGGGATGCGAGGCGGATTGCCGAGCTGTGCGGCCGGTTACCGCTCGCCCTGCAGATCATCGCATCACTGCTGGCCGCCGACCCGAAGCGCCCGCTGGCCGCCGTGGCAACGGACCTGGCCGACGAGCGAAGTCGGCTGGACGAACTGCGTTACGACGACAACGCCGTGCGAGCCGCTTTCGAACTCTCGTACCGGCAACTGGACACTGAACACGCGGCGTTGTTCGCGGCGCTACCGCTGATCCCGGGACCGCACTTCTCGACGGAGGCCGCCGCCGCCCTGGAGGAGCAACCGGTCCGGGCCGCGCGGCAACGGTTGGACTCGCTGGCCCGCGCGCACCTGGTCGAGCGCGCCGAACTGTACGGCCGGTGGCGGATGCACGACCTCCTCCGCCTGTACGCGGAAGAACTCGCCGCCCAGGCGGTGGAGAGCGACGTCACCGCGCGTACCCGGCAAATTATCGCGGTCGGCCGCGTGCTGGAGTACTACCAGCGCGTGGTCGAGGATGCCATGCAGTCCGAGGAGCCGGACGACGAGGACGCGTGGTTCGGAATGGAACGGCCGAACCTGATCGTGGCGGTCGTATCGGCGCAGGAGACCGACCGACCCGATCTCGCGAGCAAGCTCGCCGCTGCGCTGCGCCATTACCTGAACCGGCAGCGGTATTTCGACGATCTCGCGCAGATCTCCAGAATCGGAGCGGAGGCCGCCCATCGCCTCGGGCAGGTGACGTTGGCGGGCATCCTGCTAAGCAGCTTGGGCGTCGCGCTCCGGGAGCTCAACCGGATCGACGAAGCCGTGGCGGTAGGGGAGGAGTCCGTCCTGCTGCTCCAACGGGTCTGCGACGGCGACGACCTGGGCGAGGCGTACAACAGCCTCGGCGCTGCCCTGACCATGGCCGATCGAGGCCAGGAAGCCCTCGACGTGCTGCGACGAGCCCAGCACATCCATGAACGAACCGGGAACAAAGGCGCCGAAGGCCAAGCCGTCGCGAACCTGGGCAATGTGCTGT
The DNA here is from genome assembly GCF_040655595.1 of Saccharopolyspora sp. NPDC050389. Classification (NCBI taxonomy): domain Bacteria; kingdom Bacillati; phylum Actinomycetota; class Actinomycetes; order Pseudonocardiales; family Pseudonocardiaceae; genus Saccharopolyspora; species Saccharopolyspora sp. NPDC050389. The sequence continues at coordinate 58,457 of NZ_JBFAKG010000050.1, read as the reverse complement.
ATAGCACGTGCGAGTTCGAATCCGCGTACGAGGCGTACCTGGAAGCGGGAGACCTGCTGTGGGAAGCCAGGGATTACCACGGTCAAGCCACCGTGCTGGCCAACGTCTGCCAATGCCTCTGGCAGCTCGACCGGCTAGACGATGCCGCCGAGGCCGGCCGTCTCGGCGCCGACCTGCACGAGGAGATCGGAAACGAGCACGGAGCGGGCCTCGCCCTGGCCAGCCTGGCAGACGTCCTCGGTGAGAAGGGAGAAACGGCGGAGGCCGTCGATCTGTACCGGCGGGCCATTGATCTATTCCAGCACACCGGTGACCAGCGACGACTAGGGATCACCTCGGCCAGGCTCGGTGGACTTCTCATAGACGAAGACAGCGATGCGGCGATCGAGCCGTGTCGGACGGCAGTCCGCATTTTCAGCGAAATCTTCGACGAGGGTGAGACGGCGGAGGCGCGACTGGCCCTGGGGCGTGCGCTTGCCGATTCCGGCCATTTGCCGGAAGGCGTGGAACAATTGGAACTCGCCGCTCGTGGCATTCGTGAATCCGGCAACGTCCAGCTCGGCATGTTCGCGGAATGGCAGCTGGCGCAGGCATACACGCTCGCCGACCGCGCCGATGAGGCGGCAGCTGCGGCCACTCAAGCCGCGCGCCGTGCGCAAGACCTTGGCGACGAAGCCGCCGAGGCCGACGCCTGGCGATTGGTCGCGCGTTCCACGCACCAAAGCTCGGCCGAGGCTACTGCCGAGGCATACGACAAGGCTGTGCCGTTGCTGGAGAAACTGGGCCACGGCTGCGAGTTGGCGGAGGACTACTACCTATGGGGCAGCGCCCTGCACGAGCTGGACCGGACGGCGGACGCCGTGGAGAAATTCCGGCGCGCTCAGCGTTTGTTGCCGAACGCCGAAACCCCGGAATTAGCCGCGCCTCTGGCGTTCAGGCTCGGCGCGGTCCTGTCCGCAGAGCAACGCCACGAGGAAGAAGTGGAGGCGTTGGAGCAAGCACGGACGCTGTTCCGGGCCGCCGGTGATGTCGTTGCCGAGCGCAATGTTTGCGAGCGTCTGCTGATCGCGCTGTGGAAGGTGGGGCGGGCAGAAGAAGTGCGCCACCTCCACTCCGAGCACCTCGTACTGTGCCGCCGAACGGACGACCCCCTGGCGGAAGCGGGATCGTGGCTCTGCATGGGGGATCTTATGTCCGGTGCGGAGCTGCACGAGGAAGCGATCAGCTGCTACCGAGAGGCGCAACTGCTGTGCGAGGGAGCAGATTCTCCCTGGTTGCAGGGCCTGGCGTTGCTCGGGATAGCGACGGCTTGCAACGGCCTGGGAGATCACGACGGTGCTGTGGAAGCCGATAGCCGCTCGGTCGAGCTGCTCCGGCTGGCGGAGAACCGGGAGGACGAAGGCCGCGCGTGGTGGCAGTTGGTACGGGCATACGTCGCCACTGGCCGGCATTCGGCGGCGGCCGAGGCCCTGGAGAACGCGATCGCCGCAGGGCGGGATGCCGGACTTCCCGATGAGCTGCTGACCGAAATGCGCGAAATACTGCGCGAACTGACTGCGGAACCCGAACAGCACGACGAATGACACCGTCCCCGGGAGCTACGGAGTCGGGTGTTCTGCGACGAAGGCGTCGGGGGTCTAGAGCGCCAGGCTTCGTGGGCCGCCCTACGCCCTGGTGTGAATCGCAAATCTCCTCAAGGAACTCGGACAGCAGCTCACTGACGCCAACATGTTCATCAGGTGCCTCGCTCAAGTGCATGGCATCGTCGTCCGTGCTGGGGGCTGTTCCGTCGTTCCTGGCGCTCGATCCGTGCGAAAGCTGCTCACATTGCGACGCGTGCGGAGATACTCTGCGGCATGGACCTCTTCGGTCTTCTCGGTCCGCTCGTGTTCGTGTTTGTCTTTGTAGGCGTGACGTTGCTGGTGGCGTTCACAAGGAAGGGTTCGGTGGCCACCGTCGCGATGACCGCGAGGCGAATCGTGCTTCACTCGGCGGCGCCGCCAGACGTGGTGTATGCCGGGCTCACCCAGCACTGCCCGACCCGGGTACTCAGTTGAGGACGCCGACCCCGCCCGCGGCATCGTGCTCCTGTCTTCCCGGCCGACGGCCTTCACCTGGGGCTTCTTCTACCCGGCCGTCGTCTACGCGGAGGGTGCCGGGACCCGCGTGGACCTCGGGATCAAGTCGAAGGCGGTCCAGTACGGGCCGCTGGTGACGCAGGCGCACCGGAAACTCGCGCACGCACTGGCCAGCTCGACCCAAAGCCGCGTCGAAGGCGGCTGACACAAATGACGCAGAACCGGCGTCCTGCTCGTCGAGACGTTGCACGTATGGTCTCGCCGTGACCGGCGAGTGGTGGGCGCTGACTCGGTTCGAGGTCGCCAACCGCGCTGGCCGGGCACAGCTCGTGGGCCACGATCCGTGCGGGCGATGGGCCAGGCCCGTTGAACTGACCGTGACACGCCCGGCACCGGGCTCTGGCTGGAGCATCCGCAGATGTGCTGCGTTCAGTCCGCTGGCTGCTGATCTTCGCCAGCCTGGTCATCCTTGCGGGAGCCACTCGTCGCTGCCGAATTCGGCAAGGCGGTTTTCGACGCTGTGGGTCCAGTAGCAGGCCCTGGTGTCTTGCAGGCGATCAGCACGTCAGGCATGTACGGCGTTAACTGGACTGGGACCGAACCATCGCGGTCAGGGCGCTGTCGCGATGACTTAGCGCGGCGGCCACGAACGACGCGACCAGCGGGCGGCGGTCCTGCTCGTTCCAGGCGAGCACGAGGCGGCTGGGTGGTGCGTCGGTGACGGGGATGCGGATCAGGCCGGTCGAGACCGGTTCGACCAGGGAGCGGGGCAGCACTCCGATCATCCGGTTCACCGTGATCATGTGGAGCAGCTGGACGACGTCGGCGACTTCGGGGCCGGTGCCGTCGCCTCCGGGGATGCCTTTCCAGCGTGGCAGTGTCTCACCGTCCAGGTCGGACATTCGCACCGCAGCGTGCCCGGCCAGCCGGTGGCCGGGCGGGACGATGACCACGCGGTCCTCGGTGTGCAGCGTCTCGTGGGCCAGGCCGTTGAGATCGTCGAACGGCGCGTAGAGCAGGCCGACGTCGGCCCGGCCGTCACGCAGGAAGTCGGTGCGGTCGCCCGCGCCGCTGAACAGGATGTCCACCTGGCGGGCGTCGGGCTGGTGGGCGTACTCGGCCAGGACCGGTGACAGCAGGCCGGCGTCGCCGCCGGGCTTGATCACGAGCCGCAGGTGGGCTTCGGCGTCGCCGGCGCGCCGGGCGTTGCGGACGGCGGCGCTGACCGCGTTGAGCGCGTGCCGCCCGTGCTCCTGCAATGCCTGCCCGGCCGGGGTGAGTTCGACGCGGCGGCTGGTGCGGATGAACAGCGGGACGCCGAGCCGGGTCTCGATCCGCCGGATCGCCTTCGACAGCGCCGGCTGGGCGATCGAGAGCCGGGCGGCGGCCCGGCCGAAGTGCAGCTCGTCGGCGACCGCGATGAAGTACTCAAGCTCGCGGGTCTCCAGTTCGATCATGCCTCCAGGTTATCGCTGAATAGCGAACCGATCTTGGACATCGGCCACGTACGCTGCCAAGAATTGAGGCATGATCAACCACACGATGATCGTTTCCTTCGATCAGCCCTTGCCGGACAGCGAGCTCGACCAATATCTGGCGGACATCGAACGGGTCATGCTCGACACTGGTCTCACCCGGTCGGTCACGACCCGGCGCCACCTTCCGATCCCCGGCGAGGAGGCCATTCCGGCGCTGATCGCGACCGCGATCGTGCAGGTCGCCGTGGCCGACACCGACACGCTGGCGAAGGCGTTCGCCGCGCCCGGTATGCACGAGGTCATCGAGCGCTGGCAGTCGCGGCACCCGTACAAGGTCGCCTGGGCGAACCACGGGCCGCTGGCATGAGCGATGCGGCCTTTATGCGCGACAACACCCGGAAGACGGGTCTGGTCACCGGCGCGGGCAGCGGGATCGGCCGCGCGGCGGCGATCGAGTTCGCCCGGCAAGGCGCCGCGGTCGCCGTGCTCGACATCGACGAGACGACGGCGGCCGAGACCGCGGAGATGATCGAGAAGGACGGCGGCGAAGCGCTTGCCATCGTCGTCGACATCGCCGACGAACACTCCGTGCGGTCGGCCGTCGAGCGCACGGTCGAGGCCTTTGGCGGCCTCGATTTCGCCGTGAACAACGCCGGTCTGGCCTCGCACCACCGGCAGCTCGACCAGCTGACCCTGGACGAGTTCGAGCGCGTGGTCCACGTCAATCTGGCCGGGACCTTCCTGTGCATGAAGTACGAGTTGCCCCTGCTCAAAGGCGGCGGCGCGATCGTCAACGTCGCTTCCAACGGCGGCCTGTACGCGATCCCGCACGCCCCCGCCTACGTAGCCGCCAAGCACGGCATCGTCGGGCTCACCAAAGCCGCCGCGGTCGACTACGCGGCCGACGGCATCCGGGTCAACGCCGTCTGTCCCGGCCCGACCCGCACTCCCGGGTTCGAAAAGGTGGCAGCCGGCACCGACATGCTCGCGAGGCAGGAGGCAATCACGCCGCTCGGCCGATTGGCCACCCCGGAGGAGGCCGCGGCGGCCGCGGTCTGGCTCTGCGCGGACGCCGCGTCCTACGTCACCGGGATCGCGATGTCGGTCGACGGCGGGCGGCGGGCATGACGGTCATCGCGGTCGAAGAGCACATGTCCACCGAGGCGTTTCTGCGCATCGTGCACGGCTGAATGCGTGTGTTCGCCATCGCTTGGGCCTGGGTCCGCCTGGAGATCGCCCGCGATCTCCAGGCGCGGCGCTACCCGGTCATGCAGGGTCATTCGCCTCGTTGCCGCCGATCCCGGTATTCGTCGAGCAGCAGCTTCGTGGTCAGCTCGATGTGGTCGCGAAGTGCTTCGACCGTGCCCGGGACGTCTCACTCGATGGCGCGTTCGCAGATGAGCCTGTGTTCTGCGGGGACATCCCGGTGGCTGTGTTCGCCCGAGGTGCGGGCCCAGCACCGGTAGACCTCGGCGGATTCACGCAACTGGGTCGCCACCTCTCGCAAGTGCTGGTTGGGGCAGCCCTCCAGGAGGGTCTGGTGGAAGCGGGCATGCGCGGTCAGCCACCGCTCGTTGATCGCGCTGCCCTCGTCGGTGAACGTCGTGCGTGCGAGATTGTGGTGGCCCGCGAGCAGATCGGACTCCCACTCGATGGTTCCGTGTGCGAGGGATTCGCGTACCACGTGCGTCTCGACGACTACGCGCGCTTCGGTGAGATCCTGCAAGGTATTCGGGGAAACCTCGATGACCCGGAACCCTTGCTGCGGCGCGAAGATGGGTGGCGATCAACCGGATCTTCGGCAGCTGGCCGGACGGGAGTGGCCGTGCCAGCAGCGTCAGCCATGCCCTGTCGGCCCAGGTGAGTTTCCGTGCCAGCAGCGGATCGCGCCGCTGGGCGACGGCGAGTTCGTGTCGCGGGATCAGGATCTCGATGTTCTTCGTCGTCGAGTCCTGCACGGCAAGGCGCGCTCACGCGAAGAGCCGGGTCATCACCAGGTAGATCAGCTTCAACGCCACGATCAAGCATCGTGCCAGTTCGCTGGGGTTTTCGGCACGCTCAGGTGGAAGGACGGCGGCGGCGACGTTTCATCGGAAGTCCGGGCAGCGTCAGCGGCGGCGTGGGCGCAGTGGCTGAAGTCGCGGGCGGAGGAGCACGTTCGGGCAGCCGCACATGCCCGAACGTCGCCGCATGGCGGCCGTTTCCCTTTTGCGGTGGAAGTTTTCGGTTGAATCGGTGGTGCAATCGACATCCGATGAAGGGATTCGCCAATGAAGCAGTCAACCAAGCGTCGGGCCGGCCGTGGTCTCGTGCTGGTCGCAACCCTGGGTGCGGCGCTGGTCACGGCGACGGCCGGCACCGCCGCAGCCGCCACCCCGGGCCAGTTCACCTTGTGCTCCAAGGGAGGCTACGACTCCTACGCCGCCTTCCCGGATTCGCACTCGTCCACTGTGATCGTCCCCGACGGGCAGTGCATCACGCTCGGTATCAGCGGCACGGAGCGGTACGAGATCCGCATCGCGAGCAACGATGAGACCATGGGAGGCGGCACGTACGACCCGCGCGAAGGGGTGACCGTCACCACCGTCGAAGGGCCCGGCTTCTTCTGGTCCTGACGGCTGGGCGGGGCAGTGCGGACATCGTGGCGCACGGTGTCGGAACTGCCCCGTTCGCGTCCGGCCTGGGCCAGGCGGGGGAACCACCTGTGCTGGTCGAAAATTCGATTATCTGGCCTGGACTTTCATGCGGCGGGCCGTTCCCTTTGTTGGTCATGCTCTCCTTCGTAACGGAATAGTCGGCAGAAGTCGACACGCCGCGGACCCGTCGACGATGGCGTGGTGACGACGCGGGCCGGAGCTCGGGCCTCCCCGCTTGGCGGGCTCAGTCCCAGGCCACCGGGAGCGACAGCACGCCGAAGATGCCTTCGTTGAGCTTGTAGCGGAGTTCCTCGGCGGGAACGGCCAGCCGCAGGCCCGGAATTCGCCGCAGCAGCGTGGGAAAGACGATCTGAAGTTCGGCCCGGGCCAGCGATTGGCCCACGCACTGGTGCGGTCCGAAGCCGAAGGCGACGTGCTGCCTGGACTTCCGGTGGATGTCCACAGTGTCCGGATCCGGGAAGGCCGTCGCGTCCCGGTTGGCCGACGGCGTCAGGGCCACGATCCCGTCACCGGCGCGGATGAGCCGGCCGCCCACTTCCAGATCTTCGGTGGCGACACGGGTGGTGGCGAACTCCGAGATCGACAGGTAGCGCAGCAGTTCCTCGACCGCGCGGGAGGCGAGGCCTGCGTTCTCGCGCAGCGCGGCGGCCTGCTCCGGGTGCTGCAGGAGGGTGAGGACACCGAGCGAGATCATGTTGGCGGTGGTCTCGTGCCCCGCCACCAGCAGCAGCATCGAGGTGGTGAGCACGTCGGGCCGGGTGAGCTTGCCGGCCTCGTGCTGCCGGACCAGCCGGGAGACGATGTCGTCGGCCGGTTCCCGCTGCTTGATCGCGATCAGCTCGTCGAAGTAGCCCAGGATCGCCGCGTTGGCCTCCTGGGTCTGCTCGGGGGTCGTGTCGGCGTCGACCACGGCTCGGGTCCACTCGTTGAACTTGCCGATGTCGGCGACGGGCACCCCGAGCAGCCAGCAGATCACCGTGCTCGGCACCGGCAGCGCCAGCTCCGCGACCAGGTCCACCGGCTTCGGGCCGTCGATGATGCGGTCCACACGCTCGTCGACCAGCCGTTGGATGGCCGGTCGCAACGCCTTCACGCGTCTGATGGTGAAGTCCGCCGAAACCATCCGGCGGAGCTGCCCGTGCTCGGGCGGGTCGGTCCGGATGAACCCGGGGTGGAAGCCGACGTCGACCAGGGTGCGCTCGGCCGCGGAGATGATCGGGAAGCCGGGTTTCCGCAGGTCGGCGCTGACCCGCGGGTCGCGCAGCACCGCGCGCACGTCGGCGTACCGGCTGATCAACCAGGTCCGGCTGCCGTCGGGCAGGATCGCCGGGGCCACCGGGGCCTCGGCCCGCATCCGCCCGTACTCCGCAGGTGGGTCCAGCGGGCAGCCCGGTGGCCGGGCCATCGGGAACGCCGGGGCCTCGTGCTGGACGTTGGTCATCGCGCCTCCCGTTTCACCACGCCACCGGCAGGGCGCGCACGCCGTGCACCAGGGACTGCGGCAGGTACTCGATCTCGTCGAACGGCGCGTCCAACCGCAGCGCGGGGAACCGCTTCAGCAGCGCCGGGAAGGCGATCTGCATCTCCAGCCTCGCCAGCGGCGCGCCGAGGCAGTGGTGGATGCCGTGGCCGAAAGCCATGTGCGCGCCGGAAGCGCGCCCGGTGTCGAACTCGTCGGAGCGCTCGTGAACCGCGTCGTCCCGGTTGGCCGAGCCCAGCGAGACGAGCACGAACTCCCCAGCGCGGATGAGCTGCCCACCAACGGTGATGTCTTCCTTCGCCTGCCGCATCGCCGCGTTGTTGACGACCGTCAGAATCCGCAGCAGTTCTTCCACCGCGCGGTCGACCGCGGTCCCGTCGCCCATGGCGTCGCGCAGCCGGGCGAGCTGTTCCGGATGGCGCAGGAGCAGCAACGTGCCCAGCCCGAGCATGTTGGCCGTGGTTTCGTAGCCCGCGCCGAGCAGGAAGACGCCGATACCGGCGAGCTCGGCATCGGAGAGCTCCTCGCCGTGCTCGGCGACGAGCCGTCCGAGCAGGTCGTCGGTGGGATGGGCGCGCTTGTCGACGACGAGCCGCGCCATGTACTCGGTCGACTCGGCCCACAACGCGGCGGCGTGTTCCTCGCCCATTGCCAGGTCTACCTGCGCGGCGGTGCGCCGCTGGAACTCGGCGCGGTCCGCGTACGGCACGCCGAGGAGTTCGCAGACCACCAGGGAAGGCACCGGTAGCGCGAACGAGCGCACGAAGTCGGTCGACGAACCGGCTCGCGCCATCTCGTCGAGCTGGGCGTCGACGATCGACTCCACCATTGGCCGCAGCTGGTTCATCCGCCGAACGGTGAAGTTCCCTGCCAGCATGCGCCGGAGCCGGGTGTGCTCCGGCGGGTCGTAGAACAGCAGCACCCCGGGGCCGGGCGGCGCGACCTGGTCGTCGCCCGCGCCCGGCCGCATCAGCCGGGACGCGTCGACGCTGCTGAGCCGCTCGTCGGTGAGGACGTGGCGGGCATCGGCGTGCCGGGCGACGAACCACGCCGGTGTTCCGCTGGGCAGCTCGATGCGGGAGACCGGATCGTCCTCCCGGAGCCGCCGGAACTCCTCGCCCACGTCGAACGGGCAGAACCGCTGCTCGGCCGCGGTCATGCCGACACCGCCTTGCGCGCGGTGAGCACGACGTAGCCGGTGTGCTCCTGGGCGTGTTCGACGACCAGCGGTATCGCCTGCTGGACCTGCTCGGCGATCCGCTTGCCCTGCACCGAATCCACCGCGGGCCGGTAGGAGCCGATCGCGGCCAGGATCGCCTCGCCGGAACGCCGGGTCTGCTCGGTGATGTCGAGGACCTCGGTCACCTCGAACCCGGCCTCGCGCACCAGGCCGGTCATCTCGTCCAGGGGCGGCGGCACGTGGTTGGGCAGCACGTCGACCGCCGCGTCCGGCACCGTGCCCGGCGGCAGCGGCTTGGTCTCGAAGAAGTCGGCGATGACCAGGAGCCCGCCGGGCCGCAACACCCGGTGCTCCTCGGTCAAGGCGCGCTTCTTGTCCGGCATGTGCAACAGGGATTCCAGGGCCAGGACGGCGTCGAACTCGTCTTCGGCGAACGGCATTCCCATCGCGTCGGCGAACTGGAAGCGCACCCGGTCGGCGACCCCGGCGGCAGCGGCGCGCTGGTCGGCCGCCTCGATCTGGCGCTCGGCGATGGTGATGCCGGTGATGTCGCAGCCGAGGGCTTCCGCGAGCAGCGTGGCGGGGCGGCCGGTTCCGCAGCCGACGTCGAGCAGCCGGTGTTCGGGGCCGAGCGCCAGCTTCTCCCCGAGCAGCGCGGTCAACCGGTCCTGGGCGTCGGTCAGCGATGGCGAATCGATGCCATCGGGCCAGTACCCGTAGTGGATGCTCTCACCGAGCACGGCGGAGAAGAACTCCTCCAGCTGGTCGTAGAACATCGCGACCTCGTCCGCGGTGAACGTGCTCTGGTCGGTCAAGTCGGTTCTTCCTTCCATTCCTTGGCTTCGCAGGGGACACAGCGGTGCTTTCAGCTCCTGCGGAGGGTGAGAACCGCGTAGCCGGTGTGCTCTTGGGCGTGTTCGACGATCAGCGGGATGGCCCGCTGGACCTGCTCCGCGATCCGGGCGTCCCGGATGGAGTCCAATGTGGATCGCTGCGCGCGCACCGCGGCGAGCAGCTCCGCGTAGGTCGGCCGGGTGGCTTCGGTGATGTCGAGGACGTCGGTCACCTCGAATCCCGCAGTCCGGATCCGGTCGGTCAGCTCGCTTAGCGGCGGTGGCGGGTTGAACGGGATGCCACCCGGTGGCGCCGACGCCTTCGACACCTCGAAGAAGTCGGCGACGACGAAGCGGCCACCCGGTCGCAGCACGCGCCGCACCTCGGCCAGGGCCCGCTTCAGGTCGGGCATGTGCAGCAGCGATTCCAGCGCCATCGCGGCGTCGAATTCGCCGTCGGCATAAGGCATTTCCATCGCGTTGACGAGCTCGAAGCCGACCTTGCCCGCGAACCCGGCCGTGCGCTCCCGAGCGGTCTCGACCTGCCGTTGGCTGATGGTGATCCCGGTGACCGCGCAACCCGAGGACTGGGCGAGCAGCGTGGCGGGGCGGCCGGTTCCGCAGCCGACGTCGAGCAGCCGTTGCTCGGGGCGCAGCGCGAGGCGGTCGCCGAGGAGGTGGGTCAGCCGATCCTGGGCCTCGGTGAACGAGCCACCGGCACCGCCGGTCCAGTAGCCGTAGTGGATGCTCTCGCCGAGCCAGGAGGAGAGGAACTTCTCCAGGCCGTCGTAGAACTGCGCGACTTCGTCTTCGGTGAACGCCATCTGATCGGTCAAGCCTTGCCTCCTTCGGGCGGGTCCTGCGGTGCCAACACGGCTCGTTCGGCGGGGGTGAACGGCGGGTCGCCGTTGTTCGGGCGGGCGCCGCCGCGGAGCAAGCCCCGGACTATCCGGGGGATGACCAGCGGAGACGGCACGCCGGAGAGCGTGTGGCCCTGCAACAGCGCGTCGAAGACGGCCGGGTCCTGGGCGGCGACCCGTTGCAGGCGGTCGGTCAGCCGTTTCTGCACGAGCAAGGCGCGGCTGGGCCCGCCGCCGACCACGTCCGGGTAGAGCCGGTCCTGGCTGGTCGCCATCATCCAGGACGCCTGTGCGGCGGCGGCGATCCCGCGCTGGATGCGGCGGCAGTTCCCTGGGCGCAGCTGATGTCGGTGCAGCCCCCGGTGCAGGGCAACGGCTTCGCCGGCCGCCACCGACATGCCGTGCCCGTAGGTCGGGTTCGTCGTCGCCACCGCGTCGCCGATCACCAGGAAGCCGTCCGGCCACCGGCGGAGTTGGTCGAAGCGGCGACGGCGGTTGGCGTTGTTGCGGTAACCGCGGGCGCGGCCAAGCGGTTCGGCGGCGGCGATGAGCTCGCTGACGACCCGGTGCGGCAACGCCCGGGCGAACTGCTCGAAACCCGCGTCGTCCACCGGAGGTTCCATGCCCCTGGTGCCGGAAAGGGTCACCAACCACTGGTCGCCCTCGATGGGGAAGATCACCCCAGCCCGGCCGGGACGACCGTTGCCGGGTTCGGCCTGGATCGAGACGTTGGGGAAGTCCGCGGGTGCACCGGGCGGCACGCGGTAGAGGCGGGTGGCGTAGGCGAGTCCGGGATCGACCAGCTCCTCGCGCACCTCCGGTAGTCCCAGCAACCGCAGCCACTCCGGGGCCTTCGAACCGCGCCCGGTCGCGTCGACGACGAGGTCCGCTTCGAGCAGCCGCGGCTGCCCGGACGCCCGGTCCCGCACCAGCACCCCGGTCACCCGCGCACCGTCGCCGCACAGCCGCAACGCGGTGGTGTCCTCCTCCACCCGGATCCGGCCGTCGCCGAGCACCCGCTTGCGGACGACCCAGTCCAGCAGGGCCCTGCTGCAGGACAGCGCGAAGCGCATCTCGCGGAACCGCGGCATCCAGCCCTGCGCGGTCAGCGACACCACGTCGCGGGGCAGCCCGAGCCGGCGCGCGCCGTGCCCGAGCAGCTCGTCGACGACGCCGGGCAGCAGCGCGTCCAGCCGCCGGACCCCGCCGGTCAGCAGCAGATGCCCGTGCTGCGCCTGCGGAACGCCCTTGCGGACGACCGGACCGTCGGGGTACCGGTCGCGCTCGACCACGACGACCGAATCCAGGTGCCGGGCGAGCACGGACGCCGCCAGCACACCCGCCAGGCCACCGCCCAGCACCACTGCTCGTCCGTTCACACCCAAGCCGGTGTCCTTCCCGCTCGCGGATCTGGCAGCCCGAGCTGGTGCATGCGGTCCAGCACGGTGAACGGGCGGATGCCCAGCCCGGCCATGTTGTAGGTCGCCACGTAGCGCAAGCGGCTGTTCCGGCTGGTGTGGCGCAGCATCCGGCGGCCGATCACCTTGCCCGCCCACGACGTGTCGGTGATCATCCGGGTCGCATCGTGGCTCATCCGGTCGATGTGGCGGACCCAACCGGCGCGCGCCTCCTGGTAGCTCACCAACGCCGTGTCCACCGCAGACTTCTGCAGCGGGCCGTCGCCGACCAGCCCGGCCAGGGCGTGCGCGTCGGCTATGGCGGTGTTCATGCCCTGCGCGGCCATCGGGTGCACGGCGTGCGCCGACTCGCCGACCATGGCCAGTCCGGGCACCGACATCCTGGATGCCGTGAACCGCCACAGCTTCAGCAACTGCCGGGTGTCGAGACTTGCCCGCAACGAATCGAGCAGCGGCCGAAGCGACGGCGCATCGGCCGCCAGCCCGTCGCACCACGTCGTCAGCTCGTCCTTCTTGATGCCGCGCAGCTCATCCGCACCCACCTGCACGTAGAGCCGAATCCGGTTGCCGGGCAACGGGTAGAGCAGCCGCAGGCCGCGGTCGGTGAGGTAGGCGGACACCTCGCTGGGCAGCTCCGGTCCGCCGGAGAGCTCGAAGGACGCCAACCGGTGGGCGTATTCGACGGGGTCGGTGGTGATCCCGGCCAGCTTGCGCAGCCGCGAGGACAGGCCGTCGGCGGCGACGACCAGCGGTGCGCGCACCTCGTAGGTCCGGTCGCCTTCGCCGACCACGACCCCGTCCGTCCGCCCGCTCGCATCCCGGCTCAGGTCCTTGACCAGCGCACCGCGCCGCCACTCGACCTCGTCGGCGAGGCCGTCCGCGAGCACGCCGAGAATTTCCGAGTAGTCGTGGCTGAGCAGGTGGTGGCCTTGACCGGCGAGCGCGGCGTAGTCGAAGACCATCACCTCGCGGCCGTCGGCTTCGCGGATCACCAGCCGGTCCATCTGCACCGCGCCGCGGTCCCGCAACTCGGGCAGCACGCCCCATTCCCGCAGGATGCGGATCGAACTCGGTTGCAGCACTTCGCCTTTGGCGATCGCCACCGGCTGCCGCTGCTTCTCCAACAACAGCACCCGCAAGCCCCGCGCGCCGAGCGCGTGCGCGGCCGCCAGGCCGCCGACACCGGCCCCGGCGACCACGACGTCGTAGGTCGCGGACGACTCAGCCATTGCCCACCTCCCGATACGCCGCGAGCGCACCGATCGCCAACCCCTGCGCGATCAGAGGATCCGAGTAGTGCACGTAGTCCCGGATGTAGATGCAGGTCTGGCCCGGCTCCCACCGGCCGTCCGGCTGCTGGGCGGCGACCAGCCACTCGGCGCCGTGCCGCGCCGCTTCGTGCTCGCCGCAGGCCACCAGCGCGCGGGTCGCGTGCCCGGTCTCGTCCGGGGTGCCGTCCTGATCACCGCGCCCGGTGCTCCACGAACCGTCGTCGAGCTGCGCGGCCAGCAGCCAGTCCCGGGCCTTGGCCGCGACCGGATGCCCGCGCATGCCGAGCTTGGTCAGCGCGTGCACCACGGCGGCGGTGGCGGGCACGCCGCCGCGATGCCACCTGGCCTCGAACGACCCGTTGGGCGCCTGGTGTCGCTCGAGCCAGCGCAGGGCGCGGCGGATCGGCGGGTCCGAAGTGGCGACACCGACGCTGTGCAGGATCTCGATCGCCAGCGCGGTGATGAACGGGCACGGACCGTCCAGCGGCACCAGGGTGTTTCGCACGAAAGTGCTCCACGAGCCACGCTTGTCCTGCTGCGCCATCAGCCACGCGATGCCGCGCCGCATGATCCGCTCGGTGTCCGGATCGAGTTCTACGTCGGCCACCAGGATCCGCAGCACCAGAACGGTTTCCAGTGCGTTCGGCCAGCCCTTGCGGCCGGTCCAGGCCCACGCGCCCGCCGGGCTCGCGTACACCTCGGACGGTTCGAGCTGCTGGCACCCGGCCAGCCAACTGCGGGCCCGGAGCAGCCGCGGATCGGCGGAGTGGCCCGCCAGCGCCAGCCCGTGGACGCTGAAGGCCATGCCGGTGACTTCCACCCGTTCGGCCTCGACGCCGTGGATCAGGTGCCAGGAACCGCCGGGCTGCGCCGTCATCCGCAGGTACTCCACCGAACGCCGGGCCAGCTCCGGGGCGGCGCCGGCCCGGGTCAGCGCCGTGCACACCAGGCCGGTGAGCCATGGATCGCCGCCGTAGGAACCGACCCCGCCTTCCTGCTGGTCGAACGCCTCCAGCAGTCGTGCCGCGACCGGTCGGGCGAGCCGGTCGATGGCCCGGGCCAGCGGATTGTGCTTGCGCTGCCGGGATTGCATGAACGACAGGGCCAGGAACGGCGGGGTCAGGTAGGACAGCAGCCGCCTGCGCAGCGCGGCGGGCAGCAGGACCAGCTCGACCGGAACCCGTCGCAACCGGTTCGCGTCCTGCAGGCCGGCGATGGACAGCACCAGGCCACACAGCTGTCCCATCATCGGGTCGTCGAGTCCCGCCACGCCGCCCCGGCGGTCGATCCAGCCGCGTGCGCGGGAGACGCTGTCCGCGCCGTCCGAACCCGCCGCCAGGTGCAACGCCGCCGTGGCCATCGCGGTCGCGACGAAGTCGCTGGGGAAGCCTTCGAGGGTGCCCCAGCCGCCGTCGGGGTTCTGCACCCGCAGCAGCCACGCGACGCCGCCGGCGATCAGGTCCGCCGACCGATCGGCGTCGGCGAAGTGCAGGGCCAGGACCGCGCCGGCGGCACCGGAGACCGCAGCGCGGCGCGGATTCGGCCAGGAGCCGACGCCCGCCGCGCCGAGCAGAACCTGTTCGGCGGCGTGGATCGCCTGCTCCAGCCGGTCCGTTGTGGACAGTTCTCGGGTCACCGTGTCCTTCCGATCAGCGTGTTTGCCAGCGCCTCGAAGGACTTTCGGACGGTGTCGGGCATGTCCAGCGAGTCCAGGCACTCGCCAACCCCGGTGAGGTGCCTCGACGCCTCCTTCTCGGCGAACTTCCGGCCGCCGGCCTCTTCGACGAGCTCGGCGGCCAGCCGGAGCCCGGCGTCGTCGCGCAGGCCCTCGGTGAGCAGCGGCGCCAGCCGCGCTCTGGCGGGCGTGTCGGTGGCCAGCGCGGCGATGACCGGCAAGGTCTTCTTACCCTCACGCAGGTCTCCGAAGACCGGCTTCCCGGTGACCGCCGGATCACCCCAGATGCCCAGCACGTCGTCGGTGCATTGGAAGGCCAAGCCGAGGTGGCGGCCGAGGACGTCGAAGGTCCGCACGGCGCTGGGCGGAGCCTCGGCGAGTTGCGCGCCGCCCGCGGCGGCGAAGGCCAGCAACGCGCCGGTCTTCGCCTCGGCCATCGCCTGGTACTCGTCGAGCGTCACCGCCTGCGGGCCCGACCAGGGGCGCCTGGCGAACTCGATGTCCTGCACCTGCCCGATCACGATCTCGCGCATCGCCACCGCGAGCCGCTCCGCGACCGCCGCCGCGTTCGGCTGGCCGGTGCCGAGCAGGCACTCGAACGCCGCGGCGTGCAGCGCGTCGCCGATCAGGATCGCCGCCGGCACGCCGTGGGCCTTCCACACCGAAGGCCGGCCGCGCCGCTGCTCGTCGCTGTCGATGATGTCGTCGTGGATCAGGCTGAAGTTGTGCACCAGCTCGGCGGCGGCCGCGGCCGGCAGCGCGGCCGAATGCGGGGCGCCGACGGCCTCCGCGGCGAGGATCGCCATGGTCGGCCGGATCGCCTTGCCCGCGGTGTAGGGCTCGTCGGTCTGCCAGCCGAAGTGGTAGCACCCGATCGCGGCCAGCGACGGGTCCAGCGCTTCGACGATGTTGCGCAGCAGCGGTTCGGTGAGTCCGCGTGCCCGGTGGGTCGCGCTCGCGATCAGGTCGTGATCGGCGGTGACCGGAGACGTCGTCATGGTCGACCTCGCTCCTCGTGGTTGGGCAGGTTCGGGTGGGGGCTCACTCAGCTGGACTCGGCGCGCTGGCGCGGTTGGTCTGCGCGGCGCGGACCAGCCAGGTGCCGAAGATCAGGAAGGTCGCGCCGACCACCGCCAGCCACGGTTGCCACAGCCGTCCACCGTGGACCCCCAGGTCCACGAGGAGGCCGACGATGATCGACGAGGAGGTCAGCGGCATGTGCATCGACGCCCAGAACGTCACCGCGTTGGCCCGCCGCGGCTCGGCGAGCGCACCCGTGGTCAACTGCCGGGTCACCCAGATCGGCACCGGTGCGGTGGCCAGCATCAACAGCCCCGCCGACACCGGGATCACGCCGGTGACCAGCAGCAGCGCGATCGCCGCGTACCCGACGAACTGGCCGACCGCGAACAACCGGACCAGCCCGGCCGCGCCGAGCAGCACCGCGAGAGTGCGCTTGCCGGTGGCTCGGTCCCCTTCGATGTCGGAGAGGTTCATGATGGCCATCCGCAGGAACTGGAACACGAACAGCACGCCGACGTAGCCCAGCCCGGCGGTGTCGATCGTCCCGGCCTGCACGACGCACGCCAGCAGCGGTCCCAGCCCGTACAGCACCAGCGCGCAGCTGGCCTCGCCCAGGCCGTGGTAGTTCAGCCGCAGCGGGGGAGCGGTGTAGAGCCAGGCAAGCGCGATGATCGTCGTCGCCACCAGCCGGGTCTCCAGGCTCGGCAGCAGCGCCAGCAGCAGCACCCCGACGAACAGCAGCACGAACGCCGCGCCGAGGCTCACCTCGGGCCGCAGGTGCCCGCCGACCAGGATCCGGCTGCCGCCGGTCCAGGACGTGGGTGCGGCGTTGGCGCGGTCGGCTTCCAGGTCGAAGTACTCGTTGCAGTAGTGCGTCATCAGGTGCGTGCACCACGCGAACAGCAGGGTCACCAGGTACCAGCCGAGGCTCGCCTGGTGACCGCTGTGAACGGCGATGGTGACGCCGGCGGCGACCACCAGCATGCTCTGGAATAGGAACTTCGGGCGACCCAGGCGCACGAACGCCAGCAGCGGTCGCGGCGCGGTCTCAGTTGGGTTCGATGTCATCGGGTACGGGCCCTCCCGCCGAGGCCGATCAGAGGTTTCCGCGCCGGGCCTGCTCGCGCTCGACCGCCTCGAACAGGGCCTTGAAGTTGCCCTTGCCGAATCCCTGCGAGCCGTGGCGTTCGATCAGTTCGAAGAACAGCGTCGGCCGGTCCTGCACCGGCGCGGTGAAGATCTGCAGCAGGTAGCCGTCCTCGTCGCGGTCCGCGAGGATCTTGAGCTCCCGCAGTTCGTCCAGCCGCACCCGGGTTTCCCCGACCCACTCGTCCAACGTGTCGTAGTAGGCATCCGGGGTGTCCAGGAACTGCACCCCGGCCGCGCGCATCCGGCGCACCGCCGCGACGATGTCGTCGGTGGCCAGCGCGATGTGCTGCACCCCGGGCCCGCCGTTGAACTCCAGGAACTCCTCGATCTGCGACTTCTTCTCGCCGACGGCCGGCTCGTTGATGGGGAACTTGACCTTGCGCTCCCCGTCGGCGACCACCTTCGACATCAGCGCCGAGTACTCGGTGGCGATGTCGTCGCCGACGAACTCCTTCATGTTCGTGAAGCCCATCACCCGCCGGTAGAACTCCACCCACTCGTTCATCCGGCCGAGCTCGACGTTCCCGACCACGTGGTCGATCTCGTGGAAGGCGCCCTCGGCGGCACCGGTCGATTCCCGCGCCTCGAAGCCCGGCAGGAACACCGCGTCGTCGGTCCGCTCGACGAGCGTGTGCCGGACGTCGCCGAAGGTCCCGATCGCCGCGAGCCGCACACCGTCGGCGCCTTCAGCGTCGTGCGGCGCCTCCAGCCCGGTTGCGCCGCGCAGCACGGCGTTCTCGTACGCGCGGTCCACATCGGCGACCCGCAGCGCGATGTCGATGACGCCGTCGCCGTGGACCGCTAGGTGGCGGTCGATCTCGGTGCCCGCACGCGCCGCGCCGGTGAGCAGGAACCGGGTTCGCCCGGCAACCATGAGGTACTCGGCTCGATCGCGATACCCGGTTTCCGGTCCCCGGTACGCGGCGCAGCGCATGCCGAAGGCCGTCGCGTAGAAGTGGGCGGCCTGCTTGGCGTTCCCCACGACGAATCGGGGGTGGTCGATGCCCAGGACCGGGAACGAATCGAGTGACCAGGGTGCCGCGGCGGTGGCGTCGAGGGCAGTGCTTTCGAGAAAGTCCTCGGAAGGCAACATGTTTGGCGAAGTCCCCTTTCCGGCCGTCGGTCGGGTCAGCGGCAGGAAGCCTCTACTACCGGACCAGGGCTCGACAATCCTTTCACCGCAGCGTGAAAGGATTGTCGCGGAAACCGTATCCAGCATCACAAAACACTGGCTCGGTGCGCGCGAAGCTCTCACGCGGTCCGCGAGTACGCGCTCCCGACGTCGTGCCCGACCACAATGGACGTGTTAACTCCTTGTTTTGCCCTGGCTGGCCAGGATTTGGAACGGTCTTGAGCGAAATGTCGCGGTCGGCGTGACGAAGGGGCCGTTCACGACCACAGGTCACGCGGTCGCAGGGCCAGGGTGGCTCCGGCGCCGATCACGCCGGTGAGCGCCAGGTAGGCGCAGGCCCACCACGGGGAACCACCGCCGACGGCCAGCAGGCCCGTGACGATCAGCGGCGTCAGCCCCGACGCATAGATGCCGGAGAATTGGTACACGAACGACATCCCGGTGTAGCGGAGCCGGACCGGGGTCAGTTGCGCGCACAGCGTTCCTCGCGGCGCGTAACGGTAGTTCTCTTGATCGCTATTTCTGCTGGTCAACACGGGCTCGCCGGTAGCTGTGCGGTGTCAGCACTATCAGGTGCACGGGTCGGCCCGGCCGAAGAGTTGATTCCCATCGGCGGTGTTCAGGCCATCAGTTTTGACGCTGGCGATGGGAGGAAAATGGGAGGATTGTGCTTTCCTGGGCTGTGTTGTACTGCGCTCGACGTCAGCGATCTGCACCGATTTGTGCTGCGGTTTCTGGGTTCTCGCGATCAGTGTCTCTTGTGGACATATCTGGGGGCCAAGGGATCGCAAGTTCAAATCCTGTCAGCCCGACGTTGGCGGAAGCCCGCTGACTGGCACGTAAGTGCAGGTCAGCTTGATTTTCGTGCCCCGGTGTGGATCTTGGATGATCGTCCTGATGGGTGCCGTCTCGATTTTTCGGCATTTTTGGGAGGATCGGTTTCGTGGCGAAATGGGGTCGCGTTGTGGGAGCCGTTGCTGTTCGCCCGCGTGGGTGGTTTTGGTGCGTGCTGGGCGCTTTGCACTGATCGCGCGGAGATGTGGGCCTGGTACTCGATGACGATCTGCCGGCCAATGCGGATCATCAGGTTGTTGCGATCAGTACGCCTGCCTTCAGGTGCGTGTCGGGTTCCAAAACTCGGCCGGTGGGTCTGATCTGCGGTCGCCGACCGTTGTAGTGCCGGATGTACTGGGCCAGCACGGTTCGCAAGTGTCGTTCACCGAAGATCGGCATGCGATCGGTGAGTTCGGTTCTAGCGGTGAGCACGAACCTCTCGGCGAAGCAGTTCGCTCGGGGGCAGCCGGGAGGAATCTTCCCGACACGGATGCCGGCGTCAGCCAGGACCGCGTCGAACGACGCCGTGAACTGACCGGCCCTATCTCGGATTGAGAAACCTGAACTCAGCGGCCCGGTCGCCGAGGTCCATCAGAAGATTGCGGGCCTGCTGTGTGGTCCACGCTCCGTCCGGTTTCGTGGTCGTGCCGAGGATGTGCACGGAGCGGTTGTGCATTTCCAACACGAACGGCACATAGATCCGCTTCAGACCAGCCAGCCCGCAAGCCGGATGAAATCAGGTGGAGCAGGCGCAACGACACGGCGCGCGATCATTCCTGGATCGCCGCTGTGTGCCGATCAGTGCAGGTCACGGCCGCGGCCAACTTTTGGAACCCGACAGGCTTCCGGGCGGGCCGCGGGCGTGTACTGGTGCCATGCCGGAGTCGACGCGGCGCTGCGCGGTCCGCCACGCACCGCTCCCCTCGGGGTCGGTGCGCCGGTACTACTCGCACGCCTGCGTGCAGCGGGCCTCTCGTCGACGGACCCGCCTCGCCCGCTGGATCGAGCCGCGATCAGGCTCAGCAAGGACTTGGGAGAGCCGATCCCACTGGCGGACGCGCGCAGCCCGATGTCGGTACTGCGCAGTGATCGGTCGCTCGCCCTGACCGTCGCCGGTTCGAGGGAGACCTTCTGCGCAGTGCGTGGTCAGGCTGAAATCGGGTCAGTAGTTGAACGACCCGGCGAGCGGGCCGAGAGATCGCCGGGGCCCCTTCCTCGGTCACACGCTGCGCGCCTCGTGGGCGAGTTCGAGTCGTTGGGCGAGGGAGTAGGCGCCGCGGCGGTCGGCGACCGCCAGGGCGGGGCGAGCTCGTCCCAGGTGACGCCTTGGCGGCGGGCCTGGTCGATCAGCTGCGCCGCGAGGTCACCAGTATTCCTACCCCAAGTACGACCTCCTGGTGTCCACCGCGGGCACCGTCGGCGGCGGAGGCGGTGACCAGTGGGAAGTCGCATCCGACGAGTACGCGGTGTGCCGGATTGATGCCTTGCACCACGACGGCGAGGATCCCGACCGGCGTCTGGTCGAGCTGTTGGCCCAGGCCCGCGCCCAGAGCGAACTGGGCACTACAGGTTGTGCGGGAGCAGCCGGCTCAGCGCTTCGTCGACGCTCATCCACCGGTGTTCGTCACCGGGTGCGACCGCGTCGTAAGTGTCGTTCAAGAACTCCACAAGCTGATCAGCATTCACTTCGAAGGTGGCCTGCCCTGACGGCGAGCTCAACGCGATCACGATCAACCTCGGAAAGTCCAGTCGAGGGCCGATTCGGACGTCGCCTTCGCCTGCCTCGGCGACCAGCCCGTCGGCCAGCAGGTCGCGGGCGATCACCCAATCCACCTGACCGGCCTTACCCACGTTGAGCTTCATGCAGATCTCGTACGGATTGCGGCTGTCGTACCGCAGTTCCACGCCAACCGGCGCGACCACTCCTGCCGGGACTACCAGGTTGAAGACCATGGTGGCGAGCACCGTACTGTGATCGTTTGTCATCATGTCCGCACTCCCGAGCATCGGTTTCGCTTCCGAGATGCCAGCTTGCCCAACTTGGGTCTATTCCTTCATCACGACGTCTTCAGGCCTGGGGAAGGAGCTTCGGGTGAGTATTCACGTAGCCCTACGCGGACATGGCGGGCCCACTGTGGACTTTGGGTGGGGTTGGCGGTGTCGTCAGGCGGGTGTTGGATGGGTGGTCGCCAGAGGTTGCCGGTGATGGCTTGGCGGATCGCGGTAGCCCCGCCCGCTCGCCTTCCCAGGGGCACGCGGACAGCAGCACCAGGAGCATCGGGACCAGTGCGAACAAGCTGATTCCGACCGAGTCGACCGTGCGGCTCAGCGCCAGCCGGAATCCCGGTACGCCTCCGCACGCGCCCGCGGTCGTGACCGCGCCACCACCCGTGCCCACGGCGGACACAATGCTGCCCCGGAGTCAGCACACCGGGGCAGCATTGTGTCCGGGACGCGGGTCCAAGACTATCGCGTTCGTGACGGGGGTATTGCGAGGTAATAGCTTCGCCCCTGCCCCCAATGCGAGCCGGGTGTCAGCTCAGCACCTCCAGGTAGATCCAGCCCTTGCTGTCGGTGTAGCACCTGGCGTCCTTGTAGGTGCCGTCGGCCTTGAGCTGCGCTGCCTCCGCATTGCACTGGTCCATCGAGGAATACACCGCGGGTCCGCCGCCGACGGTCTCCCAGCCAGCCGCGGAAGCGGCGCCGACGGTCAGCGGAATGGAAACCACGGCGGCGCCGACGGTCAGAGCAGCAGCGATAAGGGAACGCCGCATCTTCATATGCAACTCTCCTGACAAACAAGGCCAGAATGGCCTAGCCGGTTTCTTGCAGGGCCAAGATTACGTTCACCCGGTTCCGGAGCCGCAACGGTGAACCGAACATGTAGGGATTCCTTGCAGGAGGAGACGCTCCGCGCGTCATAGGTGCCGGTTGGCCGATGGGCCCAACCGGGCATCCGCCCCACCTCGGCCCCGCCGTGTTCGATGATTCCCGCGGCGACGGACGCGGCAGCGTGGTGCGCACGGTGATGTTCACCCACTCTTGGCCCTCCGCCACTGCTCGGCGACCGAACTCCGCACCGTCGGAGTGGCCCTAACGCGGACATGGCGGATCCACTGTGGACTTCGGGTGGGGTTGGCGGTGTTCCGCGCAATCCGGCCAGGACGGGCGGGGCCTCGGGTTGTTCCGTCGCAGCACAGCCACCTCGTGCCGCTATGCGAGTTTCTCCGCGTCCTTCGACGCCGACGACCGAGCGAACAGGGCAAGCCAGGACGGCACCTGAACGATGAGCCGATAGACCAGACGAACAGACACGATCGCGGGTCATCGGACGTCACGATCGACCAGGTCAAACCGGATGACCGCATTCTCGACCAGGACAGGCAACTCCATGCATCCGGCCCGAAAAGGACAGCGCCGCTCGACGAGCCTGCGTCGACCTTCCGATTGACGCCTCCACGCAACGGCGGGGGTTGACCTCGTTCGAGATCCCGAGATCAACCCCCGCCGTTGCGTGCTCGTTCAGTTCCGACCCTGTTGAGCCGCAAGGAGGTGCAACAGGATCGCGTCCGCGTTCAGCTGGTCAGGATCGGGGGTTCACGCTCACCGGCGACGTACCGGTGCCGGGCGTCTGCCCCTGCAATATGGCGGGAACGCCTACGCGGGTGTTGCAGTCGATCACCTGGAAGTGCAGGTGTGGAGCAGACGACGCTCCAGTGCTCCCCGACAAGCCGATGACCCGCCCCTGCGGAACCTGGTCGCCGGTGTTGTAGATCGCCTTGTTGAGGTGCGCGTAGTGGGTGCACTGGCCGTTCGGGTGCTGGATGATGACCTCGATGCCGTTCTGCCAGTACGGCGACCAGTCCGACGCGAGGATGATCCCGCCCTGGGCAGCTGACACCTCGTAGTTGGCGGGAAGACCGAAGTCCCAGGCGTACTCGTTGTACGGGCCAACGTGCGAGTAGGTGCCCTCCGGCCCCTGGGTCACCACGTACGACTCACCAGCGGGATACGGCAGTGCGTAGTCGTCCGCGGCCGAAGCCGGCGTCGCACTCCCTAACATGAACGTTGCGCCCATGAACACCGGCGCGACAGCGCCGACAATTCTCCTGAATGAATTTTTCCGGTTCACCACGTCGTCACCTTTCGAAAAGAACGGACTGCAAGAACAAGCCGGCCGCGATGACGAATTGCTCCGGGGTCGCAGGAGAAAACAGAGACTCCAGTTCCACTTCGGAGCTGCTGATCGTCGTCGGCAGCGGCACACGCCTGGCGGCGCACTGGGGGATGTGGATCAGGCGGGCAAGCCCAAAGAGGACCACACCACGAACGGGTCCACATCGTCGCAGGGGCCGATGGGCGAGGCGCCCCAGTTGCCGTGCGACGCGCGGTAATGGACGTGCGGGAAGGTGAGTCCGTCCGCCGTCGTCCCGACCTGCGCCCACACATCGCCTTCTTCGAAGGTGCGGCCAACCGGCAGCTGGGAACCGTCCAGCAGGTGGCCCATGGTCATCGTCATGTCGATCGACGGGAAGTAGACCTGGATCCAGCGGTGATATCCGCCGGCGTCATAACCGGTGCCTACGACCTGGCCCGATCCCCAAGCGTGGATGTTGGTTCCGGTGGGGGCTGAGATGTCGAGGCCCTTGTGGCGCTGATCGCCATTGCAGCCGAACTGGTAACCGGGAACGTAGAGGTTGTACGCGGCTTCGGTTACGCCGTTCGGCACACCCCACCAGGTGTTGTCGGGCAGCCCGGTCGCCTGCACAGAAGCGACGGTCGCGGTGGTCGTCATGTTCGGGGCGGCGGCAGCGACGCTGACTCCTGCGAATGTACCGATTGCAAGGGTCGAGGCGATCGCGGCCGCCCTGAGTAATTTGTTCACGAACGGGACAATATGGTGGTCAATAATCTACTGCAACAAGCTAATTTGTGATACCGATCACATTTCATTGCCAGTCGGTAACGAGGTCAACTCGGTCTATTGCCAATATTCCCAGATTGAACATTTTTGAACTCGGCGGCTGGATATGACGCAGGCTCAGTTCGGCAGACCGGAACGTGGCGCAAAACCGCCAAGTGACCTCGACAAGCTCGCCGCGTGGACGCCTGCTCTCCGCATTCCCCCGAACCCCTTCTTACGGTCTTGGCCGCCGATTCCTTGTCCGAGTAGGCCTCGATCAACGTCGCGTCCACATCGATGACGACCTGGCGGTCCAGTCACGGGACCCCGGCATGGCCCCGCAGCTGGGCCCGAGCCGCCGCCCGCGCACCAGCGATGCCCACGCCCTCTCGGCATCGGTGGCCAGCAGATCGATCAGCCGCGAGACAGTGGGATCGGACAGGCACTTCCACTCATTTCAACCCAACGTCACAACACCCCACGTGAAAGCCCCAGGAATAGCAGCGCACGCCAGGATTTCAGCGTTGACCGTAGTGGGCCAACCGCAGCCGGATCCGGTCTCATGCAGTGGTTTCCGGTCTTCTGCTCCTGGCGGCAGGAAATTCTCGACGAAGCCACGGACGACCACAGTTGGATGGCGCCCCCGTTACGCCGCCGCGAGCCACGCCCGGAGCACTGCGCTATCCGAGTAGTGCTCGGCTGGTGACGGCGATGCACTCGCTGGCAGGAGTGCCGACGGTGAGGGACTGGTGGTCAGCCTCGGATGGCGGGACGGATTCTGAAGCTGCACGTTCCTGCTGTAGCGGGGGAGTGTTGTGACTGTCATCGATAGTTGGCCATGGCGAATGCCTCTACCTGGGGTCGTGCGAGGTCCGTGTGATTTCAGTTGGCCAAGAATGTCAGACCTAGCCGGCCACTCGGTCGGCGACGCCAGGTAGGGCAGAGAGGCTGACACGCACGGCACGATCACGCTTTCCCGCAGTGAGCGGATGGCAACATCGACGAAGCCCACGGTGCAAGGCCGTCGTGCCCGGACTGTGCCGTGCTGATTGGCGAGACACACGCGGACGGCTGCGGCGCGGACCAATGGATCGGTTGCCGACCAGGTGAAGAATTCTCTGAACTAAAGCCCTGGGGAGGGCCGACATCGAGCACTGCCTGCCGCCAACAGAACGCGCTCCCCGTGGCTACCTGTTGGATGGCGGTACGACCGATTCCCGGCCGGGTTTGGTCGAGGTACTCGACGGGAGGCTTCAGTCGGGGCGACTACGTGGTCGGCCCCGGTTCAGGGATGGCCCGGAGGCGGCCAGTTGGCGTTCATGGCCGGTGACCTCGCGAAGCGCCCCGATCGAAACCGACACCGACTTGTACCGCTCGCCCACCCGGGCCGAAAAACACTCCCCCTGATACGGCGGGTCCGTGACGACTTCGGTGTCATCGGGATTCTTCAGTCTGGGGCAACCGGCTACGCGAGATCGGACGAATGATTAGTCTTCAAGAATGTCCACCTCCGTGGGAACGTTCGCCGTGATCCTTGTTCTGGTTCATCTGACCCTCGCCGCTGTGTGGCTGGGATCGATGGTGTACAGCCTCGTGGTGGTTCAGCCGCGGGTGGCGCGGTTCTTTCCCGACGAGCATCAGCGTGAGGATTTCCTGCTTGAGTTGGCGAGCGGGAACCGGTGGCCGGTAGCGGGCGTGATCTGCACCCTCCTACTGACCGACTCCGGCCTTGCCGCTCTCGTGCCGCAGCGGGTGGTCGCCTACGGCGCCGTCGCCGTGCTGTACGCGGCTGCCGGGGCGGTGTTCTGCAACGTTTCGTGGCGGCATTGGCCTGCACGGGTCTTCGCCTCCGTCAACGAGTTGGCGGGGTTCCGCCAGCGGCTGCGGTGGCAGGCGTGGATCATGTTGGGGCTGGTCAGCGCCGCGTTTGTCGTCGCGTTGGCCGCTAGCGTGAGGATGGTGGCGTGATGCTCGTGGTCATGGCGGGAGCCAGCGGGTTGATTGGTACGGCACTGCGCCGATCACTGGAAAGCGATGGCCACACGGTCCGAAGGCTTGTGCGGCGGCAGCCGGCGTCGCCGGATGAAGTGCGGTGGGACCCAGTTGCCGAGCCCAGTTCGGCATGGGTCGCGGGAGCCGAGGTCATCGTCAATCTGGCCGGTGCACCTCTGGGTGGGCAGCGTTGGACACGAGGGTACAAGTCCCTGCTACTGCGCAGCCGGATCGATAGTGCTCACATGCTTGCGGTCGCGGCAGCGGCGGCGCATCGACCACCTCGGGTGATGATCTCGGCTTCCGGCATTCGGTTTTACGGCGTCGACCGTGGTGACGAGGTGCTGGGCGAGTCCGCGAGTGGTGTGGCGGACGGTTTCCTTCCCACGGTCACGCGCGCCTGGGAGGAGGCGACCAGCCCGGCGAGTGCTGCGGGAATCGCCGTATGTCACTTGCGACTTGGCCTGGTGGTCTCCCGTTACGGTGGATTCCTGCCCAGGCTGCTGCCCATGTTCCGAGTGGGACTGGGGGCCACCTTGGGTAGCGGGAGCGAGTTCTGGAGCTACGTATCACTCGCCGACGCGGTCCGCGCGATCCGGTTTCTCATGGCCCGTCCAGGAGCTGAAGGGCCTTACAACATCGCCGTGCCCAACCCGATCCGAAGCCGGGCATTCACCCACGCGTTAGCGAGCGCGATCGGCAAGCAAGCATTGCTGCGTGTGCCTACTGGATTGCTGCGGGTAGCGATGGGTCAAGTGGGTCCCGAGGTCCTGGGCAGCTTGCGGGTCGTCCCTACCCGCCTGACCGAAGCGGGTTTCGAGAGCTGGCACCCAGACATCGCCTCCGTCTTGGATGACGCGTTACACCACTGACGCATCCTGGCGCCGCCGCCTGGCGATGCCGCTGCCTGCGCTGTGGCGCAGAAACTCGAACCCGGCTAACCAGAATTCGTGCGGGCAAGGCCGCTGCCGCAACTGCCGTATCGGCGCCAACGCGACCGACTCGAGCCTGACTGGCTGAGACCGCAAATCGTCTACGGCGACTTGCGTGGTCAGAAAGCGTTGACAACGGCCAACTATCGATTAAATTCACAAGTGTCCAATGAAGACAGTCAAGGTAAGCCGGCTGGGTTTGCTTGTGGCAAGGTTTCGGTGAATCGAGCAATGCTTGAGACCTGTGGATCGGCCGGTGAAGGGCGTACCTTCCCGGTGATCGAGTAGAGGTCTCAAACAAGCCGACGTTGGCGCGTCGGTTGGGAAGGCACGCCCATGCTCACCGTAGTCCCCGGCCCCGCATCCGACGACGACCAGCCAACTGCGGGTGAGGCGTCGTTGATCGATCAGATCGTCCGTGAAGGCGCGCGCCGGATGCTGGCCGAAGCCCTGCGCGCCGAGGTCGACGCTTACATCGCCGCGTTCGCCGACGAGCGAGATGAGCATGGCCACCGCTTGGTCGTGCGCAACGGCTACCACCAGCCTCGGGAGGTGCTGACCAGCGCGGGTGCGGTGGAGGTGACCGCGCCGCGGGTCAACGACCGCCGGATGGACCCCGAGACGGGCGCACGGCGTCGGTTCGCCTCGTCGATCCTGCCGGCGTGGGCGCGCAAGACCCCGAAGATCACCGAGGTGCTGCCCCTGCTGTACCTGCACGGCCTGTCCAGCGGTGACTTCGTGCCCGCACTGGGCCAGTTCCTGGGCAGCGCGAAGGGCCTGTCCGGTCCGGTGATCACGAAGCTGACCGAGCAGTGGAAGGCCGAGCAACGCACGTTCGCCGATCGGGATCTGTCCGGTGTGGACTATGTGTATTTGTGGGCGGACGGCATCCACGTCAACATCCGCTTGGAGGAGCACAAACTCTGCTTGTTGGTGATGATCGGCGTGCGCGCCGATGGCCGCAAGGAGCTTGTCGCGCTGGCCGACGGCTACCGGGAGTCGACCGAGTCGTGGGCGGATCTGCTGCGCGACTGCCGTCGGCGGGGCATGGTCGCGCCGGCGCTGGCCGTCGGTGACGGGGCGCTCGGGTTCTGGGGCGCGTTACGGGAGGTCTTCCCGGTGACACGGGAGCAGCGGTGCTGGTTTCACAAGATCGCCAATGTGCTGGCCGCGCTGCCGAAGTCGGCGCATCCGGGGACGAAGAAGGCGCTGGCGGAGATCTGGAACGCCGAGGATCGCCGGCATGCCCTGAACGCGGTGACAGCCTTCGGTGCCGCCTACGGCGCGAAATTCCCCAAGGCCGTCGCGAAGATCACCGATGATGTCGACGAGTTGCTGGCGTTCTACGACTATCCGGCTGAGCACTGGATCCACCTACGCACGACCAACCCGATCGAGTCCACCTTCGCCACCGTGCGGCACCGGACGAAGGTCACCAAGGGACCCGGCTCGCGCACGGCTGGGTTGGCGATGGCGTTCAAGCTGATCGAGTCGGCCCAGGCCCGCTGGCGCGCGGTCAACGCCCCCCACCTGGTCGCACTCGTGCGCGCCGGAACCCGCTTCGAACGCGGTCTGCTGATCGAGCGCGACGAGGACACCGCCGCATGACGCCGGTCCCCGCTCAGCTTTTCCGGTCACTCAGGACGCAGAACTCGTTGCCCTCCGGGTCGAAGAGGGTCACCCAGTGCTGCCCGTCCTTCACGGTGTCGACGCGCCGGGCACCGAGGGAGAGCAGCCGGGCAACCTCGGCCTCTTGGTCGTCAGGGCGGAAGTCGGGGTGGAGCCGGTTCTTCGACGTCTTGCCCTCGGGGACAGGCACGAAGAGCAGGCCCGGCATCCGGTCCGGCTCAGGCCGGATCTCGATGATCTCCTCGGATTCGTCGACCACAACCCAGCCGAGAGCCTCGGCCCACCAGCGCCCGAGAGCGACTGGGTCGGCGGAGTCGACGATGATCTGTTCCCATTCCAGTGCCATGGACCGGATCCTAGGCAGACCGGCGGTCGCCTCAGGCACCGGCCACGTGAGACATCACACCTAGAACGGTGCCCAGTCGCGTCGCGACGCTCCCGTACGCAGGGCCTGGACTCTCTTCTCAACCTCGGCCGTGGCGCGCGAACCTGTGGCCGCGTTCTGAGACAGCCACGTGACCATCAGGAGCTCGCGAACCCTCCGCAGAACCGAGTAGCCGGGCCACTTGCGAACGCGCTCATCGTGCGCACCGGGGCCGGCAGCAAGGTCCGCAAGCCCGCCAGGCCCGGTGTGTGGTGGCCGCGCGGTTCCGGGCCCGCTGGCGGGCGGTGAACGCGCCTCACCTGGACGCGCTGGTGCGCTCCGGCGCGACATTCGTCAACGGCAAACTGGTCGAACGACCCGACGAGCGAACCACTTCAACCGCCGCCTAACCATCTTGATCCACAGGTATTGACAATAGCTCCGTGAATCTGGCCCGGGGGCTCAGTCGCTGAGCAGGACGCGCCTCGTCGGCGTCGACGGCGGCCATCCAGCCCTCCAGCTCGTGGCCGCGGAGGCCGCACATCATGGTGGCGAAGGCCCTGACATGACCAGCCAGCGCGGCTAGTTGTGGGCTGGCGGCGAGAATGGCGTCGAGCCGACGTTGGTTTTCCGCTTCCATGTTGAACGGATCACTCCTGATCCAACCCACGACCCGCCGCGCTGAAGGCGGCTTAGGGGCCCCAGGACTGTGGAGGCTACCTCCGGGCGGCGGTGGTCGACGGAAGCTCGCCGAACCGCGAACGGTACTCGTCTGCGAATCGGCCAAGATGGGTTATGCCCCAGCGATACGCTATTTCTCCGATCCGGTCATCGGTCGACAGTATGTCGTGGCGTATCCGGTCCAGCCGGAGGTTGCGGACGTAACCCATCGGAGATGTCCCGAGTTTCTCCCGGAACGCGCTGCTGATCGTCCGTGCGCTGCAACCGGCTGCATCCGCGATCTGGCCGAGGGAGATCGGTTCCGGCAGGTTGGCTTCGACGAAGGCGACGGCTGCACGCAGCGCTCTGGGATGCGGCGTCCCGGGGACGCCGCGCAGCGTGGCGGTATGGGTGTGTGACTGGGCCAGCAGCAGCGCGGTCACGATGCAGCGCAACTGGCTCCGTTGCAGTTCCTCCCGCTGGAACAGCGGATCGCCGGAGTCGAGTTGCTCGATCAATGACCCGATCAGCAGCTTTACCGCCCTGCCCCGCGGTTCGGACAGGTCGAGCGGAAGGTCGAAACGCACGGCGGAACCGGTCGGGCGCCCGGTGAGCGCCGCGAGTTCTCGCCGGACGAGTCCGGCGTCGATCCGCAGACCCAGGAATCTCGTCCCCGGCCGGTTCGGGCGAAGTTCCTGGGCGTCGCCCGGATTGAACACCCCGGCCCTTGCCCGGCTGAGGACGACTTGCCGGCCGCCACGGCTCGCGGAGATCTCACCGGCCAGGCCCAGGTTGACGAAGTACGAGTCCCTGCCGGGCGCCGTGCCGACCCGCACCGCCAACGAGGAGGCGAAGTAGCCAACGGCGAAGTCCGCGGCCGCGACACCGCGTACCTCGTGCTCACCGTCGGAGAGGGGGCCGAGGGGGCTGGTGGTGACCGCCCCGCCGAAGAGCCGGGCCGCCGAGTGGAGCAGGTTCACCGGATTGCCGGACTTCGTGATGACGAAATCACGGAGGGGACTCGACAACACTGCTCACCTCTTTGGTAGGCGGGACGATGATGCTACCGATCGAGGTGACGGAGCACCGGCCATCGAGGCGGAGAGTCGGTCGGCGAACCAGTCCGCGACGAGCACGTGCTTCTCGTGCGAATGGTTGTAGACGCAATGGTCGCCGTCAGGCCACTCGGCCCAGCGCTTGTCGGGCGATCCCGCGGCGTCGAACAGCGTGTGGGCGTTCTCGATGAGGAACATTCGGTCGGGCCTACCGTGCAGGACCAGCAAGGGGACCCGTAGGCAGGCCAGGCGCTCCGGGGTGAGCCGGTAGCGCTCCATCGCCACCCGAGCCTGCTCGGGGTCGTCGATCCCGAGCAGTGGCCGCACCTTCGCGGTGAACCTCGGGTACCGGTCCAAAATCTCGGCGGGACGGACGGTGCCGCCGTTGACGCAGCAGGCCGCGAACCCCTCGCCCGCGCTCGCGGCCAGCCCCGCGAGGAACCCGCCCATGCTGTTCCCCCAGATCCCTACCCGGTCGCCGAGCCGGCCGTCGACACGCAGGGTCTCCGCGACAGTCCCGAACGCCTTGTCCACGTCCGGGGTCATCCGGCTGCCATGGAACAGCCTGCTTTCCCCTTGGCCGGGACCATCGGCAAGGAACGCGGCGATTCCGCGGTCGAGCAGATACGTGGCACCGATGTGGTACTCCTCCCGCCATCCGTCGAACCCGCCGACGATCACCACGGTGGGCGGGTTCTGGGCCTCGGTAGGGCGCAGCAGCCAGCCCGACACGACCCCGGCCGGGGTGTCCACGTCCAGGTGCTCGGTGACCGGCTCGGCCAATGCGCCCGCGGCACCGAAGGCGGCGATCAGCTTGCGGTACAGCTCCCGCTTGCGCGGCTCGGTGTCGGCGAGCGGGACCTGCCCGACCCGGAAGCAGGCCGAGGCGAACAGGTACCAGTCGCGTGCGGTCGCGGTGTGCCCCTCGGCGAGCGCGGCATCCGCGCGGGCCAGGTTTTGCTCGCCCAGCTCCTCGGCGGCCTCGTCCCACGGCCGTCCGGTGTCGACGAGCCGGTAGAGCTCGCTGACGTCGGCGAAATCCATGCCGTTGCCGACGAGACGTTGCACCGGCATCGCCCCTTGTGCGCCTCCGCCGCGGCCTTCCAGCTCGGGGTCTCGTTCACGAAGCGGCCGCGATCCGCGCCGGCCCACCGATCGCCCGGTCGAGCGCGTCGACGACCCGGCCCACCGCGCCGCTGGCCTCGGCGGCGCCGAAGACGTGGAAGTCCGGGCGGTAGAGGATCATCGAGACGCCGGTCCGGGCGAAGTAGCCGGCGTAGTAGGGGTGCCGGTAAGAAACGTGTCATGAGCCCCAAACGGCGTTGATC
This sequence comes from Saccharopolyspora sp. NPDC050389, assembly GCF_040655595.1. Lineage (NCBI taxonomy): Bacteria > Bacillati > Actinomycetota > Actinomycetes > Pseudonocardiales > Pseudonocardiaceae > Saccharopolyspora > Saccharopolyspora sp. NPDC050389. The sequence continues at coordinate 26,526 of NZ_JBFAKG010000050.1, read as the reverse complement.
TTGCTGTGACTTGCCTGATCAATGCTGGCTGGTCATGAAACACCCCCCGATACACATCGACGAGCTGGTCGAGCACTGGACAATCCTGGACGAAGAGCGCGACCTCATCGCCGGAAACGCGACGCCACGCGGCTCGGCTTCGCGATCTTGCTGAAGTTCTACACGCAGCACGGCCGGTTCCCGCGCGGTCGCTCGGAGCTGCCGGACGACGTGGTGAAGCATGTGGCCAAGCAGGTGCAGGTGCCTGCCTCAGAACTGGGCTTCTACGAGTGGTCCGCTCCACGATCGAGTACCACCGGCATCAGATCCGCACGCACCTGGGCTTTCGCACCTGCACGACGGCGGACGCGACGAAGCTGACGGTGTGGCTGGCCGAGAACGTCGCGCACGCCGAGCGGGTCCGGGAGGAGCTGCTCAAGCATCTGTGCGAGGAGCGGATCGAGCCGCCGACGCCTGGACGGATCTCGAGGATCGTGGCTCCAGGACGTCCTTGCCGACCCGCATGGGCCCAGTTGCTCAAGCCCGCCGACCGCCGCGGGCTGACCCCGCTGTTCTAGCAGCACGTCCAGCCCTACGGCGAGGTACGGCTGGACGTCACCAAGCGGCTGCCCCTCGGCGGAGACTCGGCGTCGGGCCAGTCCGAAGGAGATCAGGATCGTGCTTGAGATGCGCGATGGGCCCGAACGCGGCAGTTGGTGTTGACGCAAGGGGCGAACTCGGTCTCGATGGTTGGCACGTCGAGGGCCTCTTAGCGAGGTTTCGGGAGGTGTGCCGTGGCCAGCCAGCCGCGGCCGGCGTCGGCGCGGGCGGGATCGAACGCGGGTGGAATCGGGCGTTCGCAGGCGGCCGCAGCCTCGGCGATGTCCGTCACGGTGGGTTGCCAGCCGCGGCGGGTAAGCCAGGCATTGAGGTTCTCGGTGGGGCCGCCGCGCCACAGGTCGACGAGCTCGGCGGAGATGTCCGCGCGGGCGCTGCGGAGCAGCTCGGAGTCCTTCATGTGATCCAGGGCGAGCATGCTTGCTGGGGCGGAGAGGGTGGTGATCCGGTCGAGGAGCAGGTCGGCGGCTTCGGGCGGCAGCGCGTACAGGATGCCCTCGGCCAGCCAGGCGGCCGGCCGCTCCGGGTTGAAGCCGGACTCCGCCAGCGCGCGCGGCCAGTCCTGGCGCAGGTCGGTGGCGACCTCGACGCGGTGGCGCGCGGCGGTCGCGCCGCGGCCGTCGAGCACGGCCGCCTTGAACGCGAGCACGTCGGCGAAGTCCAGCTCGAAGACCTTGGTGCCGGGCGGCCAGGCGAGCCTGAACGCGCGGGCATCCATGCCGCACGCCAGCAGGACCACCTGCTCGCATCCTCGTTCGGCGGCATCCAGTAGCGCGCGATCGAGGAACTGGGTGCGGACGGCGACCTGCTCGGCCATGACCTGCAGGAAACGTGCGGTCGCCGGAGAAGGCCCGGCGGCCCAAGGGGTGAACGCCGGATCGACGGCCTGGAGGAAGTGCCGCGCGTAGGGGTCGTCGAACAGCCGGTCCGGTCGGCTGCTCTCCTGGGCGCGCAGGAGAGCCACGCCCAAGGCGGTCGCGCCGATTCCGGTCAGGCTTTTGGGGACGGTCGGTTCTTGTGTCACGGGGTTGTCCAGCTCCTCTTCTTGACAGGCGGTGTCACGGGCGGGCGCCCAGGGCGTGGAAGTAGTCGTTCACGGGTGCGAAGTCGACGTTGTCGCCGCGGTAGCCCACGTACTTGTCCGGCCGGATCACGTACAGGCTGGGGCGGCGCACGCCGTAGCGGTTGTGCGCTTCGCTGCGCAGGTCGGCGAAAACCCCGTCCATGGGGTCGTGCGGCAGGTGGCCGCGGGTGATGACATGGACCTCGCCGTGCCCGGCCATTGCCTCGCGTGCGGAGGCCTGCCAGGCGGCCAGGGTGGCGGAGTCCGTCGTGTCCGCCGCGAACAGGACGAGGTGGTGGCCCGGCGTCCGGAGGAGGTGCCGAAGCGCCACCGGCCCCTCACGGTTCTCGACGTAGGCGTCCCGTACCAGCTCGCCGGCTTCCGGTCCGGTACAGGCGACGTCACTCCATGCCCTGGCTTGCGACTCGTGCCAGCGTTCGAAGACGAGGTCACTGTCGCGGTAGTGGACGAGGTGTTCGCCGAAGGCGTTCGACAGCCGTTGTTGCACGGGGTTGAGCCTGCCGAACAGGCGCAGCGTGTGCCGCCTGGCTCTGCGGGCGACCAGCGTGCTGCCGGTGGCGACCTTTGTGGTGGCCGAGGTTGCGTCGACCACGGCCTTGACCACGGGCCAGCGTTCGGCCTGATAGCTGTCCAGGAGGGACTCCTCAGCGCGCCCGGCGACAACGAGCGCGAGTTTCCAGCCCAGGTTGTAGGCGTCCTGCATGCCCGTGTTCATGCCCTGGCCGCCCACCGGGCTGTGGCTGTGCGCGGCGTCGCCGGCTAGGAGGATCCGGCCCTGGCGAAGCCGGTGGGCCAGGCTCTCGCGGGCCACGAACGATGAACTCCACTGCAGATCGCGTACGCGAGAGTCCAGGGGCGTGCGTTCGGCGACGTAGGCGGCGAAGTCGTCCAGCCCTGGGGTCTGCGGCGGCCGGTCGTCCGGCGTGCTGGCCAGGATGCGCCAGTAGCCCCCGATCATGGGGAAGGCGGCCACGAGGCCGGACTTGCCGAAGTAGACATGGAAGCGGTCGCGCGTGAGCGGCCAGTCCGCGGCGACGTCGCCCAGGATGAACCCCCGCTTCAGGTCGGCTCTCTCCCGGGTGATGCCCGCCGTCTCGCGCACGGTGCTGTGGGCGCCGTCGGCGCCGATCAGCCAGCGGGTCTCGCACCGTTCGCCGCGGCCGTCCCCGTGGCCGAGTTCCACGCTGACGCTGTGCTCGCCGGCCTGCTGCCCGACCAGGCGGGTGCCCCATTCGATGGTGACTCCGAGTTCCTCGGCGCGCTCGCGCAGCAGCGTGACCGTCTGCCACTGCGGGATGCACAGGTCCAGCGGGAACGGGGAGTCCACGGCCGTCACGTCCATCTCGGCCAGGGTCGTCGTGCCCTGGTAGAAGTTCAGCGTGTGCAGCGGGACGCCTCGTTCGATGGCGGCTTGGGCCAGCCCGAGATCGTCCAGCATTTCCAGCGATCTCGCCACGATCGACACGGCTCGACTCTCCCGGTGGTCCGCGCGCCCGGCGTCGATGATCCGTGGGATCACTCCCCGCCGTGCCAGGTCGATGGCCAGCACCAGGCCGGTCGGCCCCGCGCCGACGATGAGAACGTCCGCTTTCGTAGTCACAAATCCACCTTCTTAAAACGAATGATCGTTCTTTTTAGAAGAGCATGATCCTCCGATCGTCGTCAAGAGCGCACGTTCATCTCTATCGGGCGGCTTGCGCGGGCGCTGACATCAGGGCTCGCATGCCGTTCCTGAAGGTCGCCGAATCCGCGTGGCCGTATACCGCGCGGCGCACCAGGAACCCGTCGACCAGAGCCATCAGGACATCGGCCACGTGCTCGGCAGGGACGTCGGCGGGAAGCAGCCCGCGCTGCTGATGCTGCGCCACGAGGCCGCCGACCACGCCGCGGGCCTCCGCCATGACCTCCTTCAGCTTCGTGCCCAGCGACGGCGATCGCAGCGCCTCCGACCAGACCTGGACCAGTAGCTGAGCCGACTCCTGCGATCCGGACAGCGGCGGGTGCTCGACCCCCAGCACGAGATCGACGATGTTGTCCAAATCCGGCGGCTGCGCGCCGTCGTCCGCCTCGAACGCCGACGCGACCTCGGCGAGAGCCTCAACGGCGGTCGCCGCGATGATGTCGTCCTTGCTCTTGAAGTAGCGGTAGACGGCCCCCGCCGACAGCTCGGCCTCGGTCAGCACGTCCTGCATGGACGTGGCATGGAAGCCGTTGCGGATGAAGCAGTGCCGGGCGGCGTCCAGGATCTGGCGGCGGCGGGCTTCGAGGTGCTCCTTGGGCATGCGTGCCATGGGGTCACAACGTAGAACGAACATTCGTACTTGACAACCTTGCTGCCTCTCTCTTAAAAAAGGAATGTTCGTTCTATTTGCCGCGAAAGGTCGTACCATGTCGTTTGCCGCCAACGCGCTGAGCACTCTGGTCGCTCTCGTCTTCCTGCTCGCCGGCGCCCAGAAGGTCCTGCTACGGGATCCCGTGACGGCCAACCTGCTCAGGCTCGGCGTCGGCTCGACGATGACCCGATCGATCGGCACCCTGGAGATCGCAGGCGCGCTCGGGCTCGCGGTCGGCCTCTGGCTCAAACCGCTCGCCATCACGGCCGCCGCCGGTCTCACGCTGCTGTTGATCGGCGCAGTGGGATTCCATCTCCGCACCCGCGACTTCGCGCACCGGCGCCACCGCTCCCACGCCGTGGCGCCCGTGGTGCTGGCCGTGGTCACCGGAACAACCATGGCCTTGTTACTCGCGACTTCCTGAGCAAAGAGCTCGGTGACAGCACCGCTTCATCGCTTGGGGTCGCATGGAACTACCCGCCGCCGAATCCGCCGACGGCGAGCCCGGCCCCTACCGCGACGCCGTCGTCGGCAAGCTGGCGCGCATCCGCCGCGCGCAGCAGGACGGCCTCCTCGACGCGGCCTGGGACCCGATCGACATCATGGCCCTGGTCTCCCAGATCGCCCTCACCTGGAGCGACCAGGCAGAACTCGCCGCCCTCGCCCCCCGCACCGCCGCCTGTGGGAACGCTCGCAGGAACTGCTGGACTGAACGCACAGTTCAGCCCAGGGCACGTCGGGGTGGTGGCTGGAGCCATTCGGGCCAGTCAAGACGAAAAGGACTGATCGTCCTCAACGACCTGTTCCAGCGCGGTCGTCGGCGCCGACGGTGAGTTCGACGAGCCTGCGTCGTGGGCTCGGGACAAGGCCGAGTTACTCGCCACCGCCCCGGGTACCGAAGCGCTGCCCGCGGGGGTCGTTGGACAGCTGGTCCAGTCCGAAGTCGCGGTAGTAGGCGCCGGTCGCGACGATGTCCGGAACGCCGATGACCGCGCGCGCCAGTCTGTGTAGTGCCATGGTTCTCCTCGTCGGGTTGGGCGGTGGCTGTGTGGCACTCCCGGGCTCAGCCCGCTGTGAAGGTCTGGCGCAGCTCCCCGATGCCCTCGACATGACTGGTGAGAACGTCGCCATCGCGCAGGAAACGCTGCGGCCTGCGCCCAAGTCCGACCCCAGACGGAGTGCCGGTGAACACGATGTCCCCTGCGCGCAGCGGGGTGACCTTGGACAGTCCCTCGATCAGCGCGGGGATCCCGTACAGCAGGTTCCGGGTCCGGCCGTGCTGCACGGGCTCGCCGTTGATCTCGCAGCCGAGGGCGAGATCGTCCGGGTTGTCGAACTCGTCCACGGTGGCCAGCCACGGCCCCAGCGGCGCGAAGCCCGGATGTGACTTGCCGAGGCTGAACTGCGGACTGGGGCCGGCGAGCTGTCCGATCCGCTCGCTGATGTCCTGGCCGACGGTCAGCCCGGCGACGTGGCTCCACGCGGCATCGGCGGCGACGGCTCGCGCGTCTCGGCCGATCACCACGACCAACTCGACCTCCCAGTCGGTGTGCCCGCAGTCGGGCAGCACCACCGTGGTCACCGGGCCGGACAGGGCCGATCGGAACTTGGTGAACACCAACGGGAACCGCTCCGGACAGTCCATTTCGGACTCCTCGACGTGCTCGGCATAGTTGAGCCCGATCGCGAAAACCTGGCCGGGGGCGGGCGCCGGGGCGCCGAGGTCGGCTCGGTCGAACCCGGTCGCGCCGGACAGGTCGGCGGCACGCGTCCAGCCGAGGAACTCCTCCCACACCGCGAACACCGCCTGCGGGTCCGAGCCGAACCGGCCGGCCGACGCCTTCTCGACGTCGACCGCGCGGACCGGGTCGGTCGCGGTGAACAGGGTGAGCCGTCCTGCAAGGTTGCCGATGCGCACGTGTCGTCCTCCTGGTTCGGACCTCCGGTCGCCGTGCTGGACACGCTAGGTCGGCGGCCACCAGGTCGTTGTCCGGTTCCAGACGTCGGTGTCCAATTCCGGAACCGTTGCCGGAACCGGACAACATCCGCCTGAACCGGACTGGGAACCCGAGGCTGCCGACCTAGCTTGGCCGAGTACAGCGGCAAGGAGGGCCTATGGACAACAGTGACGGCGCGCGTTCCGCGCTGATCGTCGGTGCCGGCATCGCGGGATTGACTACAGCGAGCGCCCTGGCTCGACGGGGATGGCTTGTCGAGGTCATCGAAACGGGCGCCGAGGGTGCCGCCGCCGGATGGGGGCTGAGCCTGACCGGCCCTTCGCTTCGTGCGCTCGACGGCCTGGGGCTGGCCGAGCAGTGCCTTGCCACCGGATACGGCATGAGTGTGATCACCAACGTCGATGCGAACGGGGTGGCGAACCCGATCGAGCTCCCGCGCCTGATCGGCCAGGATCGCCCGGCCATGGCGGGAATCGCGCGCCCAGAACTGCACCGAATCCTGCGCACCGAGGCGCTGCGGCGCGGTGCGCGGATCCACTATGGACTCAGTGTTTCCCGCCTGGACCAGGGAGACGGTGAGGCACGTGCTGAGCTGACCGACGGAACGGTGCGAACCGTCGACCTGCTCGTGGGTGCCGACGGCATTCGTTCCGTCGTTCGTGACCTTATCGGCCGTCCTACCCCGATTCGCCATCACGGCCAGATGGTGTGGCGGGCCCTCGTGCCGCGTCCCGACTGGGCCACCAGCATCCACACCTTCGCCGGTACCGGCCACCAGACGGGAGTCGTGCCGATCTCCCCGAGCCAGGCATACGTCTTCCTCACCGAGAACGGGGTTCGACCGGACGTGCTCCCGGATGCCGACCTCGCCCCGCGGATGGGAGATCTGCTGGCACCGTTCACCGGACGTGTCGCCGAGATTCGTCCCCAGGTCGCACGGTCCGATTCGGTGATTCGACGGCCCGTGCAGACCGCGTTCGTCGACACGTCGTGGTCCGACGGGACCAGCATCGTCATCGGCGACGCCGCGCACGCGCCCTCGCCGCAGATGGCCAGCGGGGCCGCACTCGCCATCGAGGACGGCCTGGTCCTGGCGCAGGAGTTGGACCGTTGCCAGGACACCCGGAAGGCTCTCAAGGCATTCATGGACCGCCGTCGGGAACGGTGCGCGGTCTTGGTGAAGACATCGGTCGCGATCGCAGGCCTGGAGCAGGAGCAACGACATCGCGATTCGTATCCGCTCATCGAGGCGTGCCACCAACGGATGGCGCTCCCGGCATGACCGACGTGAAGGAGGAGGTTCGGTTGTCCGACGAAACCGCCCCGTCCCTGCCCGAGGCGAAGTCGTGGCTGCGCACGCATCTCGCGCAGCGGCGCAACCCGTTCAACGCCATCGGCGAGGCCGCGGCTTCCCGATACATCGAGACGCTTCCCGGCGTCGACCCGGTTCGTTGGGCGGAGCACTGGCTCGGCGGCGCGGCGGAGTTCGCGGCGGCGGCCGAGCGGGCCGAGGTCGACGGCGACCGCGGCACCGCGCTGGAGAACTGGTGGCAGGCCTACCAGTTCGCATTCCTCGGGCGATACCCATCGCCCATCCATCCCGCCAAACTGGCCGCATACGAGCTGGCTCGGACCTACTTCGCCCGGGTCTGCGAACTGGAAAGCACGCCCGTCGAGCAGGTCAGCGTCCCGTTCGACGGCCGTGCGGGCGAAGGCGACTCCGTTTCGTTCCTGGTGGCCCGGCCGCCCGGCTCCGGCGCGGCCAGGTCACCGATCGTGCTGATGTGGGGCGGAATCGACGTGTGGAAAGAGGAGAGCTACGCCCGCGGCCGGCTACTGCGCGAACGTGGTTTCGCCACGGTGCACATCGACAAGCCGGGTGTCGGGCAGTCTCCGGTGCTGGCCGGTCCGGACGCGGAACGCCAGTGGGATCCGGTGTTCGACTGGCTGCGGAGCAGGAACGACCTCGACGCGGATCGGGTCGCGGCCCTCGGGCTGTCCTTCGGCGGGTACTGGGCGATGAAACTGGCGCACACGCACCGCGAACATCTCACCGCCGCGGTCAACTGGGGCGGCGGGGTGCACCTGACGTTCCAGCCCGAATGGCAGGAGAAGTCCCGGAACGCCTCGTCCTACCTGATGGATCTCATGCCCGCCCGCGCTCGCATCTTCGGTGGCGCCACCTTCGCGGACTACGTCGCGCGCTGCCCTGAACTTTCCTTGCTGGACCAGGGAATTCTGGACCTGAAGTCGTGCCCGCTGCTGCTGGTCAACGGAAAGGACGATCAGCAGAACGCCTCCGCCGACATCCACCTCGCCCTCGAGCACGGTGACCCGAAGACCGCGCGGCTCTTTCCCGGCGGACACATGGGATCCGGCCCCGTCCTGCCAACCATCGTCGACTGGCTGACCGACCGGCTCGGCCGACCAGCAACAGAAGGGAACTGATATGCCCGCCACCGGTCTGATCACACACCTGCGGCACGTCGACATCGCGATGCCGAACTTCGCCGAACAGCGCACGTTCTACCAGGAGACGTGGGGGCTGACGGAGACGGCCAATGACTCGGGGGTTTCCTTTCTCGCCGCCGAGGGCTCACCGGAGCTGTACGTCGTCCGGCTGCGCAAGGACGACCAGAAGCGCACGGACCTCATCGCGTTCGGCTCCGCCAGCCCCGCCGACGTGGATGCCTTGACCGAGCAGCTGATCGGTCAAGGAGTGACGCTCGTCCACGAACCCCGCGTGCTGGACACCCCAGGCGGCGGCTACGGCGTCCGGTTCTTCGACAACGAGGGGCGAGTCGTCGAGGTCTCCGCGGACGTCGCGGTCCGGGCGCACCGCAAGATCGAGGAGCGCGAGTCCGTGCCGGTACGGCTTTCGCACGTGCTGATGAACACGCCCACCCCAGAAGTGACCGTCCGCTGGTATGTCGAAAACCTCGGGTTCCGGCTATCCGACACGATGCGCATCGGCGACCGCGAGATCATGTGGTTCTTGCGGTGCAACACCTTCCACCACAGCTTCGGCTTCGTACGCGGTCCGCATGCCGCCTTCCACCATGCCTCGTTCGAGATGCGCGGCGTCGACGAGTTCATGCGTGGCACCGGGCGCCTGCACCGCCTTGGCTTCGAGCGCCTCTGGGGACCGGGACGACACCGTGCCGGGGACAACTCGTTCAGCTACTTCCTCGACCACGCCGGGAATACCGTCGAGTACACGACCGAGCTCGAGGTCATCGACGAGGACACCTGGCACCCGCACATCTACGACCTGACCGATCCCGCCAACGCCGACCAGTGGGGCACCGCGAACGAGATGGACGAGTTCATCGCCGCCCGCTCGCACAACGACGTCGACCGCGGCCTGTTCATCGCGCCGCCGATGTGACCGGGCGGACGAGATGAAAGGATCACCGGCAATGACCTCGGTCCGCGCCCGTCTTTTCGGCAGCTGGCGGATGATCGACTGGAAGGTTTTCCGTGGCGAGGAGGCGATCGATCCGCCCCTTGGCCCGGTCGCGGACTGCACGGGGCTACTCATTTACACCGAAGAGGGAACGATGAGCGCCAATCTCATGCTCGCCGAGCGAGCGTCCTTCGCCGACGGGTCGCTCGACGGTGGCACGCAAGAGGAACGGGCCGAAGCGTACCGCTCGGTCATCTCGTACGCCGGTACCTACGAGGTCGACGAGCCAACCGCGACGGTCGTCCATCACGTGCAGATCGCGACATTCCCGAATTTCGTCGGTACCGACCTCACCAGAACGTGCGTCTTCGAGGGCGAGGACACGCTGAAACTCGACACTCCGCCGATGAAGATCGGCGGCGAATCGCTCGGAAGTTACATTCGCTGGCAGCGGAAAGGGACGGAGGCCCGATAATGCGGGCATTCCGCAGGATCGTCACCGGCCATGACCGCGACGGACGATCCGCCGTCGCCGAAGACCGCGAATGTCCGCACGTCGAGATCACCGCCAACGCCACCGTGACCAACCTCTGGCTGCACGAGGGACGCCCCGGCAACGCGGGCCCCTACCTCGACCCGGTCGGACCCGGGGTGCCGCTGGCGCCCCCGGCCCGGGCAGCGTGCTACGCGTCGGGGCGTGGTCGCCGGAGACCAGGTGATCCGGCCCAAGCGCCGGCGCCGCTGGTTTACCTGCGAGCGGCGGAGGACCTAGGTGTAGCGCCGGAATCGCTTCTGGTGGTGGAGGATTCGGCCACGGCGTGCGAGTGGGGCGCTCGGCGGGTTGGCCAGTGCTCGGCGGGGGTGGTTCACCTGGCCGCGGACAGCTCGCCGAAGTCCTGCGCACCGCGCCCGACATGTGGTCGGTCGCCCGGATCCTCAGCAGGAGGCCCGCCTAGCGAACGGGCCCGAATGCCGTCGGGGTTGAAATATTGCTTGACCGGCCATCCGGCCTCGCCAACCCTGCTGCCGGTGTGCTGGTCAGCGGGTACTGTGCCCGGCTCAGTCCAGTTTTTCGAATGCTGCGACGGCTTCCCAGCGGGCACCGAGTGCGTTGAGCAGTGTTGCGATGTTGGCGTCGCGGGCGATGTCGTTGCCGGCGAGCAGTGCCTCGTCCAGTTGCCGGGCTCGGTGGTGCACCTGGGTGAGCACCGCCTCGCCTTCCTCGGTGAGGGACAGCAGTTTGCGCCGGGCGTCGCGCGGGGATTCGATGCGCTGGATGAGACCTCGTCGCTCGAGCCTGCGACACAAGTCGGCCATCGTCGAGGTGTCCAGCGCGGCGGCACCGGCCAGCGAGCTCTGGTCGTTGCCCGGATAGGCGCGGACGGCGGAGAGCACCGCGAACTGCGGACCGGTCAGCACCGAGTCGACGTGCCGGTTCCAAGCGGCGAGGTAGGCCTGGTACAGCCGGCGGGCGCCGTAGCCGGGGGCGGCTAGCAGGTCGGCGGGTGGTGCCGGAGCGACGGCGGACGTTTCTGCAACACGTCGGTCCGTGCGCGCTGGCTCCCCCATTGCGTTCCTCCCATGCAGCTCGGCACCTGGGTTAGGTGCCGATTAATAATACGTACCCGGATGGTTGCGCTGGTACAGGACTGGCTTGGCCGGGGTGGATCCAGGTCGCTCCGGTGCGATCCGAGCCAGGTCGCGCTCGTCCGGGGTGTGGGTTCGCCTGGACGGCGTAACTTGGGCTGTGCAAGGGAATCATCTTGTCCGCCATGTCATCTGGTTGACCGGCTCTCCGCGTGTAGCAGGGGTTGTTCCCGCGCGTGACGTGTGCAAGCGCCGTTGCTGACGCGTGGATCTTGCTCGCAGGTTCGGTGCACACAGGTTCCGCGAAAACAACTCTTGCGTGCTCGGATAATACGTGTTCGGATTACATGAGGAGGTGGTCAACGGTGGACCAGAACCTGTTCAACGACATCTGCTTGCAGCAACTGCGCCTGTCCGGCGTGCACGAGGGTGAGACGGTCGTCGTGCTCACCCGCGGCGGGGAGCGCGCGGAGTACGCGGACGCGTTCCTGTGGGCTGCTCAGCAGTTGGGAGCTGCGGCGTTCCACATGCGGTTGCCCTCGCCGGCGAGCGCCTCGGGGGCGTGGGCCGTGGGCGACTCCGGCCTCGGGAACATCCCCAAGGCCGTGGATGCCCTCAAGGGCGTCGACATGGTCGTGGACTGCACCTTCTTGCTGTTCAGCAAGGAGCAGTTCGCCATCCAGGACGCCGGAGTCCGGATCCTGACCGCCGTCGAGCCGCCGGAGCTGCTCGCCCGGTTGATGCCGACCAAGGAACTGCGCGAGCGGGTGGAGATCGGCGCCGAGCTGCTGGCCAAGGCGAGCACGATGCGGATCACCAGCCCGGCCGGTACCGACGTCACCTACCAGCTCGGCATGTACCCGACGTTGTCGGAGTACGGCTACACCGACACCCCGGGTCGATGGGACCACTGGCCGGCAGCGTTCGTGTTCACCGGCGGGGCCGACGACGGTGTCGACGGGAAGATCGTGCTCTCGCCGGGGGACGTGCTCCTGCCGTTCAACACCTACGTGCAGACCCCGGTGGAGATCACCATCGAGAAAGGCTTCATCCAGGACATCCGCGGCGGCGCCGGGGCGTCCGGGCTGGACGCGGACCTGTTGCGCTCGTACATCGAGAGCTTCGACGACCCGCGCGGCTACGGGATGAGCCACGTCGGCTGGGGTCTCGACGAGCGTGCCCACTGGCACGGCCTGACCCAGTTCCCCGGCGGGATGGGCATGGAGCTGCGCAGCTTCTACGGCAACGTGATGTTCTCCATCGGGCCGAACAACGAGCTGGGCGGCCCGAACGACACCGCCTGCCACTTCGACATCCCGATGCGCGGCAACTCGTTGTACCTCGACGACGAGCTGATCGTCGACGCGGGCGAGCTGACCGTTGCCGAGATGCGCCCGGTCGGTCGCCGATGAGCGCGGCGGCGGTGGTGCGCGAGCACCACATCGGAATGATCGTGCCCAGCTCGAACCTCACCATGGAGACCGAGCTGCCGCGGATGCTGCGAGCTCGGGAGGAGGTCGATCCGGGGGACCGGTTCATCTTCCACTCCGCGCGGGCGCGGATGCAGCACGTGACCCCGGAACAACTGCGGGCGATGAACGCGCAGGCCGAACGAGCGGCGGCGGAACTGGCCGACGCTCGCCCGGCGGTCGTGGCCACCGCGTGCCTGGTGGCGATCATGGCGCAGGGGCCGGGTTACCACTGCACCGCGGAGGACGACATCACCCGCGCGCTGCGCGCCGAGGGGTCCGATGCCCCGGTCGTTTCCAGTGCTGGTGCACTGCTGTCCGGCATCGGTGCGTTGGGCGCGCGCAAGGTCGCGATCCTGACGCCGTACATGAAGCCGCTGACCAAGGCGGTGGCGGACTACATCGAGGACGCCGGCGTCGAGGTGGTGGACGCGCTCTCGCTGGAGGTGCCGGACAACCTCGCTGTGGCGCGGCTGGACCCGGCCGATCTGCGCGAGCACTACCGCAAGCTCGACCTGTCCAACGCTGACGCGCTGGTCCTGTCGGCCTGCGTGCAGATGCCGTCCCTGCCCTCGATCCAGCCGGTCGAGGACGAGGTGGGGATCCCGGTGCTCTCGGCCGCGACCGCCACCACCTTCCGGATCCTGTCCGAACTCGGACTCGAACCCCGAGTGCCCGGTGCGGGCAAGCTGCTCAGCGGAGCGGTCACCGCCCCGGGAGTGCCGACGCACGCGGCCTGACTCTCCGGCGCGCGACGCTCGCGGCCGGGACTGCCCTCTGGTGGGGCGTCCCGGCTCCGCGGGCTGCGCTGCACGTATTCACCCGATGCGAGCTCGTGCTCGCTCGTCCGCATCCTGATCGCCTGCGCCCTTTTCGCGCTGATCAGAAGCGCATCAAGCGGTAATCACCTGCGAACAAAATCTTTTCAAACAAGACCTTGCATATCCGGATAGTACGTGTTCGGATCATCTGAATCCGACGCGGGTTCCGGCGAGGACGAGGAGGCCAGCGTGGCTGCGAGCCAGTCGTTCGAAGTCGTTGTTGTCGGTGCCGGCTTGGGAGGCCTGTGCGCCGCGCTGTCGCTGCGGCAGCGCGGCCTGCGGGTCACCGTGGTCGAGGCGGCGGCGCAGCTGGGGGAGATCGGCGCGGGAATCCAGACCGCGCCCAACGCCAGCCGGATCCTGATCGGACTGGGGCTTCGCGCCGAGCTCGAGCGCGTGCGCACCGAACCCCAGGACCAGGTCCGCCGCCGCTGGGCCGACGGGAGCATCATCGGCCAGCTGCCGCTCGGGCAGCGGGTGATCGACCAGTACGGGGCGCCCTACTGGCACTACCACCGCGCCGACCTGCACGGCGTCCTGCTCGAGGCGTGCTTGGACCCGACGGGGCCCGGCCCGGTGGTCGAGGTCGCCACCTCGGCGCAGGTGGTCGATCTCGATCGCACCGATCCGGCGCGCCCGGCGGTGCTGACCGCTGATGGACGCCGGTTCGCCGGGGACCTCGTGATCGGGGCGGACGGCATCCGGTCCGCGGTGCGGGATCTGGCGGGATTCGACGACACCCTGGAGTTCTCCGGGGAGATGGCCTACCGTGCGCTGATCCCCGGCGACCTGGTGGCCGCCGACCCGGCGACCCGGTTCCTCGTGGACCGCTTCCACTCCACGATCTGGTACGGCCCGGACAAGCACCTGGTGCACTACATGATCCGCGGCGGTCAGTACCTCAACGTCGTCGCGATCGTCCCGTGCACGGAGGAGATCGCCCGGGACTGGAGCGGCCCGGCGACCGCGGCGCAGCTCGCCGCGGAGTACGAGGACTGGGACGACCGCGTTCCGGCCGTGCTGGCCAAGGCGAAGGACGAGGACGTGTCGGTGTGGGCGATGTACCGCCGGCGCCGCGACCCGGTCTGGGTCGACGGGCGGGTCGCCCTGCTCGGCGATGCCTGCCACGCGATGCTGCCCTACCAGGCGCAGGGCGCTTCCCAGGCGATGGAGGACGCCGCTGTGCTCGCGGAGGAGCTCGGCCGGGTGACCCGCGACGGGATCGAGGCGGCCCTGGTCCGCTACGTCGATCGACGGGCGAAGCACGCGGGCATGGTCCAGGATGCGTCCCTGCAGAACATGAGCTTCTACCACCTGCCCGATGGCCCGGAGCAGCGTGAGCGCGACGAGAAGCTGCGTCGCTTCGATGGTGAGTCCGACGTGTCCTACGACTGGCTGTGGAACGGCAGCCCGCTCACGGACCCGGACACCGAATCCATCCAATACCAGTTCGCACGCTGACGCGTGACGCCGCCGCCACAGCACAACGGAGTGACTCATGCGTACCGGAGACCAAGTCGTCCAGGACCTGCCCTGGCGATGGAGCGTGCAAGGCAAGATCTTCCTGATCGGCGGACTGGGCTACATGTTCGATGCCTGGGACGTCGCGCTGAACGGCTTCCTCACCCCGCTGGTGGGGACCGAGTTCGGGCTGTCGCCGGGCCAGAAGGGGTTGGTGGCCACCGCTAACCTGATCGGCATGGCGGTCGGTGCGGTCGCCTGGGGGACGGTGGCCGACCGCATCGGCCGCAAGCGGGCGTTCAGCATCACGCTGCTGCTCTTCGCGCTGTTCTCCGCGATCGGGGCGCTGTCGCCGAACCTGGAGATCTTCCTGCTCCTCCGCTTCCTCGCCGGCGTCGGTCTCGGTGGGTGCATCCCGGTCGACTATGCGATCGTCAGCGAGTTCTCACCCCGCCGACAACGGGGACGGGTGCTCTCGGCGATGGACGGCTGGTGGCCGGTGGGGACCACGCTGGCAGGCGTCTCGGCGACGTTGCTGGTCCCGGTGCACGGGAACTGGCGATGGATGCTGGTGCTGATGATCCTGCCGGCGGTTCTGCTGATCTGGGTGCGACGCGGTGTTCCGGAGTCTCCGCTGTACCTGGTCCGCAAGGGCCGTGAGGAAGAAGCTCGCGCAGTCATCGACGATCTCGTCCGGCGCACCGGGGCGAAGCCGGAGCCCTACGTGATTCCGGCGGCGGTAGCGGAGGACACCCGCGGTGGGGCACTGGCGGCAGCGTTCGACCAGCTTCGCCGGGTGTGGGCCTTCAACCCGCGGATCACTGCGGTGTCGTGGACGTTGTTCACCAGCGTGATGCTGGTGTACTACGCCGCGCTGAGCTGGATGCCGTCGATCCTGAAGGCGGAGGGCTTCGGCGAGATCGCGGCCTTCGCTTCGACCGCGCTGATGAACGCGGTGGGCATCGTCGGCGTCGCACTGGCGGTGCTCGTCGTCGACAGGGTGGGCCGCAAGCGGGTCATCGCGACCGCGGGGCCGATCATGTCGGTGATGCTGGTGGTGTTCTCGTTGCTGCTGGGAACGCCCACGTTGGCGGTCGTGGCGATCGGCGCCTTCGGTCTGTTCGCCCTGGTGGTCATCCCGGTCATGTACGCCTACGTCTCCGAGCTCTACCCGACGGAGCTGCGTGCCTCGGGCTTCGGCTGGGCGTCGTCGTCGAGCCGCGCCGTCACCGGCTTCGCCCCGCTGCTGTTCGGCAGCGTGCTGTGGCCGGTGCTGGGCCTGCCGTTGACCTTCACGGTGCTCGGTGTGCTCGTGGTGGCCGCGGTCGTGTTCATGATGGTCGTCGCGCCGGAGACCCGAGGCCGCGAACTCGACCACATCACCGATCTCGGTGCTGAGCCGACGGATGTGAAAGCCGCTGCCACAACGGAGACTTCGGCGCGCTGACGGCGAAATCCGTCCAGGTAACGAACAACGAGGAGGTTGACCGCGTGAAGCCCGCTGCGTTCAGCTACCACCGGGCGCATGACGTCGCCGATGCAGTCGGCTTGCTCGGCGAACTCGCCGCAGCGGGCGAGGAGCCGAAGCTCATCGCCGGTGGCCAGAGCCTGATACCGATGATGAACTTCCGGCTCGCCCGGCCGACGGTCCTGGTCGACATGGGACTGCTGCGCCGCGATCCGGCGATGAGCTCGATCCGGCGCGACGGCTCGGAACTCCGGATCGGGGCGTTGAGCACCCATCGTTCGGTCGAGACCGCCGGCCACGCCTTGGGGCCGGAGTTCGACGTCATCTCCCGGGCCATGCGGTGGGTGGGCCACCTGCCGATCCGCTCGCGCGGCACCGTCGCGGGCAGCATCGTGCACGGAGACGCCACCGCCGAGTGGTGCCTGCTCGCCCTGCTACTCGACGCCGTGATCGTCGCCGAAGGCCCGAACGGGCAACGGGAGATCCCGGCCGCGGAGATGTTCTACGGGTTCTACGCCACGGCCGTCGAACCCGACGAGGTCGTCGTGGAAGTGCGCTTCACGCGCCCGGCGCCGCGAGCCGCGCTCACCGAGTTCGCCCGCCGCCACGGGGATTTCGCGACCGTCGACGCAGCGGTCGCGCTCGACGCGGACCCCGTCGCCGAAGCGGTTCCGCTGACCGGAGGTCGGGTGGTGCTCGGCGGAGTGGCCCCGGCGCCCATCCGGGTTCCCGAGGCCGAGGCCGTGCTGGCCGGTGGTGTCCCCGGGCCGGATCTGTTCACCGCGTGCGGGGAGGCTGCCGCTGCGGCCATCGATCCACCCGACGACGCAGCGGGTACCGGCGCCTATCGCCGTCGGCTCACCCGGACGCTCGTCGCCCAGGCCCTGCACGAGGCGTGGGAGAAAGGAGTGACGCGATGACCGGACGCGATACCGGTGTCCGACACGGATCTCCGCAGCCCGGCGGGAAGCGCTGGGTCGGGGCTGCCGTCCCCCGGCGCGAAGACCCCCGCCTGCTGCGCGGTCGGGGGCGGTTCATCGACGACGTCCAGCTGAGCGGGATGCTGCACGCGGGTTTCGTCCGCTCCACCGTCGCGCACGGCCGGATCCTCGACATCGACCTCTCCGCGGTCCGCGAGGTCGAGGGCGTCGTCGCCGCCTACACCGCTGAGGATCTCGACCTCGGCGACATCGTGGCGCTGCTCGATCGCCCGCCGGAGGAGTTCGCGCCCACCGCGATGCCCATCCTCGCAACGGAGAAGGTGCGCTTCGTCGGCGAACCGGTGGCCGTGGTCATCGCTCGCGACCCGTACAGCGTGGAAGACGGCATCGAAGCCGCGGTGGCTACCTACGAACCCCTCGACGCGGTCGTCTCGGAGGAGACCGCGTTCGCCGCGGACGCACCGCTCGTGCACGAGGAAGCGCCCGGGAACGTCCTCCTCGACGTGTCGATGTTCGACACACCCGGTGTCGACACCGCGTTCGAGGCCGCCGAATCCGGACCGGGGTGCGTGGTCGAGGTCGTCACGCGAAGCGGGCGGCAGAACGCGCTGCCGCTGGAAACGCGCGGTGTGGTCGCCTCCTGGGACGACCGCGACGACCAGCTGCTGGTGCAGACCTGCACGCAGGTCCCGCACCAGGTGCGCACGGTGCTGGCCCGCTCGCTGCGCGTTCCGGAGCGCACCGTGCGGGTCACCGTCCCCGACATGGGCGGCGGATTCGGCCAGAAGTGCGTGGTCGGCCGCGAGGAGATCGCGGTCGCGGCGGCGGCCCGGAAGCTGGACCGCCCGGTGAAGTGGATCGAGGACCGCCGGGAGGCGCTGACCGCCGCATTCCTGGCCCGCGAGCAGCGCTACCGCACCCGCGCGGCGTTCGACGCCGAGGGCAGGATCACCGCCCTGGACGTCGACGTCGTCTGCGACATGGGCGCTTACTCCTGCTACCCGTTCACGGCCGGCATCGAACCGCTGATGGCCTCCGCCGAGATGCCGGGCGTCTACCAGGTGCCCGCCTACCGGGTCCGCGGCCGCGCCATCACCAGCAACAAGGCGCCGACCGCGCCCTACCGCGGGGTCAGCCGTCCGCAGTACGTCATGGCGATGGAACGCGTCATGGAGCGCGCCGCGCGCGAACTCGGCATCGACCCGGTCGAGATCCGCCGGCGCAACGTGATCACCGAATTCCCCTACACCGGCGTCAACAACGTCACCTACGATCCCGGCACCTACCGGGAATCGCTCGACCTCGCCGAGGCCACCCTCCGTGATGAGGGCTGGTACGAGTTTCGGGAGCGGGCCGCCGCCGAGGGGCGGCACATCGGCATCGGCCACTGCTGCTTCTCGGAGCGGACCGGCTACGGTTCCGATGCTTTCGCCAAGCGCAAGATGCAGGTGGTTCCCGGTTTCGACGTCTCCGAGATCCGGATGGACACCACGGGGTCGGTGGTGGTCACCAGCGGCACGATGAACCACGGGCAGTCGCATGAGACGACCCTCGCCCAGATCGTGGCCGACCGGCTGGGACTCGACCTGGACAAGGTCAAGCTGCGGCAGGGCGACACCGAGCGCATCGCCTACGGATGGGGAACCTTCGCCTCGCGGTCGGTGACGATCGGCGGGTCGGCCGTGTCCGTCGCGGCCGGACGGCTCGGCGAGCTGCTGTGCACCATCGCCGCGCACCTGCTCAAGACACGCCCGGACAACGTCCGATTAGACGGCGATGGGGGAGTCGTCCAGATCGACGACCCCGCGCAGCGAGTGTCCTTCGAGGACATCGCGGACGTGGCCTATCTGCGCAGCCACCTGTTGCCCAAGGGCGTCGAACCGACGTTGACGGCGACCGCGAGCTTCGACGTCGCCGGTGACGGCACGTTCTCCAACGCCACCCACGCGGTGGTCGTCGAGGCCGATCCGGGCACCGGCCAGATCAAAATCCTGCGCTACGCCTGTGTGGAGGACTGCGGAGTGGTGATCCACCCGCAGGTCGTCGATGGCCAGTGCCGCGGTGGGATCGCCCAGGGCATCGCCGGAGCGCTGTTCGAAGAGGTCACCTACGCCGACAACGGCGAGCCCTCGGCCGCCAGCTTCATCGACTACCTCGTGCCGACCGCGACGGAGATCCCGGACATCACCGTCACCCACCTCGAAACACCTTGCGCCTTCACCGAAAGCGGCGCCAAGGGTGCTGGCGAGGGCGGCACCATCGGTGCGCCGGCCGCCGTGCTGAACGCGATCAACGACGCACTGCGCCACACCGGAGTCGAACTCGACACCACGCCCGTGCACCCGCAGACCGTGCTGGCCGCGCTCGACGCGGCCGGATCCCCGCAGTTGTCCAGCCGAGAGGAGGCGACCACCCCGTCATGAGCGAGCGACACCTGATCGGGCTGAACGTCAACGGTGCAACGCACGAGGCCCTCGTCGAACCGCGGAAGACCCTGCTCGACGCCCTGCGCCACGACCTCGGTCTCACCGGCACCCACGTCGGATGCGAGCACGGGGTGTGCGGGGCCTGCACCGTCCTCGTCGACGGCGAACCGGTGCGGGCCTGCCTGATGTTCGCCGTACAAGCCGAAAACAGCGACATCCGCACAGTCGAGTCGCTCGGCGAGGACGGGGAGCTCTCCGATCTGCAGCGGTCCTTCCGCGACCACCACGGACTGCAGTGCGGGTTCTGCACTCCCGGATTCCTCATGCTCGCCGAGGGTTTCCTCGCTCAGCAGCCGGACGCCGACCGCGAGGAGATCCGAGAGGCGGTCTCGGCCAACCTGTGCCGCTGCACGGGTTACCAGACGATCGTCGACGCGATCGCCGCGACCGCTGTGCGTCGACGGTCCACTTCGGACACCGAACCTGCTTGCCCGGGCGGCACCTCTGCCGAGAAAGAAGAGACACCGTGATCCTGGAAAACCACCTTGAAGTCCCGGCCGACCCGGATGCCGTGTTCGCCCTGATCAACGACGTCGAGCGGGTGGCGGGCTGCCTGCCCGGCGCGACCCTCGACGGGCGGGACGGCGACACCTACCGCGGCCGCGTCAAGTTCAAGGTCGGCCCGATCAGCGCCGCCTACTCCGGCACGGTGAGGTTCAGCGAGGTCGCTGCCGCCGATCGCCGGCTGCGACTGCTCGCGCGGGGAGCGGACAGCCACGGCAACGGCGACGCCGAAGCCGATGTCACCCTGACCGTGGTCGAAGCTCCCGGGGGAGCGACGCTGAACCTGCACACCGACCTGTCCGTGCGCGGAAAGCTCGCCCAGTTCGGCAAAGGCGCCATCAGCACCGTGTCCAACCGGCTGCTCGACCAGTTCGCCCGCAACCTCGCCGTTCAACTGCAGCAGGGGCCGAGCACCGCAGCTCCGGAACCGGCCCTCGGAACCACGGCCGGCAACGCCGCCGCGCCCGCTCCGGCCGCGAGCCCCGCTGCGAACGACAGCCTCGACGGGCTGGCGATGCTGCTTCCACCCGAGACCCGGCGATACGCCGCGTTGGCGGCCGCCGCAGCGCTCGGGTTCTTCCAGGGCTGGCTGCTCGGCCGGATCCGCACCCAGGACAAACTGATCAAGGAGTTGCAGCGTGCCCGTCGATGACCACCGATCCGCCGGCCTGCACGGGGCCGAGACCGATGCTACCTACGACCGGGCCGGGTTCGGCGCCGCTGTTCCCCGCGGCAGCCGCCCGGCACTGGTCGTGGTCGACCTGACCCGCGGATTCACCGAACCCGGCTTCGCCTCCGGATCCGACCTCACCCGGGAGGTGACCGCGGCGGCCGTCCTCGCGACCACGGCCCGGCAACACGACGTGCCGGTGATCTACACCGCGATCAGCTACACGCCCGCCGAGGCCGATGGCGACTCCATCGCCTGGCTCCGCAAAGCACCGGGCATGCGCGCCCTGCGGGAAGGAAGCGAAGAGGTCGCTCTCGATCCCCGACTTGAGCAGCACGCCTGCGACCACCTCGTCCTGAAGAAGGGCGCCTCCGCATTCCACGGAACCGGCCTGGCCACCCTGCTGACCAGCCTGGGCACCGACACGCTGCTCGTCTGCGGCGCCACCACCTCCGGCTGCGTCCGCGCCACCGCGGTCGATGCCGTGCAGTGCGGCTTCAACACCCTCATCGTGCGAGAAGCCTGCGGTGACCGAGCGCAAGGCCCGCACGATGCCGCCTTGTTCGACCTGCAAGCCAAATACGCCGATGTCATCGGCCTCTACGACGCCCTGGCCCACCTCGACCGCCTGCCCGGGCGCAACCCCGCCGCGCCCCTCGCATCGGCGGCTGGGTAGCGCGCCGACCGCTGAGCCGACTCGCCGACACAGAAAGGCCACTCGTGACCACGTCCCTCCCGTCGATCCCGGCCGAACCACCGACTGCCCGCACCATGAGCCAACCGGCGTTGGCCGATCTCGGCGCCGTCCCCGCGGTGAGCCGATGGGTGCGTTCGGGACCGCTCCGGCTGCATCTGCTCGACTACGGCCCGGCCGACGGCGTGCCGGTGCTGATCTTGCCCGGCATCACCAGCCCCGCCATCACGATGGACTTCGTGGCGCGAGAACTGACCGACCTCGTGCGCCCGCTCGTGCTCGACATCCGGGGCCGCGGACTCTCCGACAACCCGCCCGAGCCCGCTACCGCGAATGGTGCCGCTGCACTACATGGCTACGACCTCGCCAGCTACGCCGCGGACGTTGATGCGGTCGTGTCCGGGCTACAGCTGGAAAGCCCGATCCTGCTCGGACACTCCATGGGTGCGCGGATCGCGGCGATGACCGCGACCACCGGCCAGCACGAACTGCGCGGCACCGTTCTGGTCGACCCCCCGATGAGCGGCCCGGGCAGGGATCCTTACCCCACAACCCTCGAAGCCTTCCTCCGC
Source organism: Saccharopolyspora sp. NPDC050389 (assembly GCF_040655595.1). Taxonomy (NCBI): domain Bacteria; kingdom Bacillati; phylum Actinomycetota; class Actinomycetes; order Pseudonocardiales; family Pseudonocardiaceae; genus Saccharopolyspora; species Saccharopolyspora sp. NPDC050389. The sequence goes on along the minus strand of NZ_JBFAKG010000050.1, from coordinate 4,475 downwards.
CAACTCGACCAAGCCCGCGACGGCACCAACGCCGACGAGGTGGCGCAGTCCTGGCCCCGCTGGCCCCGCAGGGAACAGGAGCTGCGCGCCCGCTGGCTGTCCTCCTGCTCCCGGACCGCGATCGCGGCAACTCACGCCGGGTTCGAATCCGAGGACTTCTTCGCCCATTGGCCCAACGTGCCGGCCCCCGTGGTTCTCGTCCACGGCGCCGACAGCCCGGTCGTCACCGCCGCTGGCGCGCAGGAAGCCGCCAAGGCCAATCCCTCCGCCGAACTCGTCGAAATCCCCGGAGCCGGGCACATGGTCTTCTGGGACGAACCCAACGCGAGCCTCGCCGCAGTGCGCGCCGCACTGCGGAAGCTGAGCTGATCGCCCAGCCTCAACGACACCGCGGACCGACGGCACACAGCTGTCCCTGTCGATCCCGTGAAGCCGCGGACCAGACGCCGTCTGAAGAGGGCATGATGCCCAGCACGGTCGTGGTGGGCACGGAGGCCGGGCATGCTTCTCCACACGTTCCGTCCTCGCCCCTCGTTGGAGGGGCGGCGCAGCCATCGGTTGGAATCGTCGGTGGGCTGAGGGCTTTCAGTTCTGGATCAGGTCTGCGCAGCGTTCGCCGATCATGATCGAGGGGGCGTTGGTGTTGCCGCCGATGATGGAAGGCATCACCGAGGCGTCCGCGACTCGGAGGCCGTCGATGCCGAGGACCTTGAGGTCCGGCCCGACCACTGCTCGTTCGTCCGCGCCCATTCGGCAGGTTCCCACCGGGTGGTAGACGCTGTGCACGTAGTCCGGGAGGATCCGGCGCAGTTCCTTCTCGTCCGAGTACTGCTGGCCCGGTCCGATCTCGCCCTGGTTGTCGCCGACGCCGTCCATCACCTCTCGCACCATCTTGATGCCTTCGAGAAGCACGTCGCTGTCCTTGCCGACCTTCAGGTACGCGGGGTCGATCAGCGGCGCGGCCAGCGGGTCCGCGCTGGACAGGCGAACGGTGCCGCGGCTTTCGGGGTAGATCAACGCCGGGAAGACGCTCTGCCCGGGCTTCGTCGAAGGCGGTCGCACCGCCTTGTCGGAGTCCTGGTTCGGAATCGGGTAAACCCAGTACAGGCTCAACAGCTGGAGGTTCGGGACCGAACCGGCGTGCGACGTGCGCACGAAGCCGGTCGCTTCGAACTGCGAGCCGCCGGCCCAGCCCGAGCCGGGGCGGAACCACTCCCGGGCGAGGCCACGCGCGAAGTACGACGGGGTCGGCCTGCGCAGGGCCGAGTCCATCCGGAACGACACCGGCACGAAGAGATGATCGTGGAGGTTGTCCCCGACCGGCAGGTCCGCCCGCACCTCGATGCCGTGCTCGCGCAGGTGGTCCGCCGGGCCGATGCCGGACAGCATGAGGAGCTGAGGGGAACCGAACGCTCCAGCGGACAGGATGACCTCGCGACCCGCCCTGATGACGCGTCGGCTGCCGTTCTTGCCGATGACCTCCACTCCGGTAGCGCGTGAGCCGTTCAGCACCACCTTGGAAACGGTCGCATTGGTGACGATGGTGAGATCGTCCACCGAATCGTTGTGGAGGTATCCCTTCGACGAGGAGTACCGCACACCAGGATCGGCGCTGAGCTGGATGGCCGCGATGCCCTCCTGGCCTGCCGCGTTGTAGTCGTCGAGCATCGGCACGTCGAGGCGGCTCGTCGCCGCGTCCATGAAGCCCTGCGCGGCCTCGGTCAGGCCGTCCTGCTTCCGGACGCGGATCGGACCGCCCGCCCCCCGGAAGTCGTTCGCGCCGCCCTCCCAGTGCTCCAGGCGCTTGAACGCCGGCAGGACGTCGTCGTACGACCAGCCCTTGCAGCCGTCGTTCGCCCAATCGTCGTAGTTCTCGCGGTTGCCCCGGACGAAGAGCATGCCGTTGACCGAGCTGGATCCGCCCAGCACCTTGCCGCGGGTCTGGGGAATCTTGCGGTTGGCCGCATGTTCCTGGGGGACCGACTTGTAGCCCCAGTCGAAGAACTTCTTCAGCTGCGGCGTGGAGTGCACCACGGCGATGGCACCCGGGATGCTCAACAGGCTCTTCAACGGCCCTCGGTCGTCCCGGGCCCCGGCTTCGACCAGGATGACGCTGGATCCCCGCTCGGCGAGTCGTCGCGCCACGGCACATCCGGCGCTGCCCGCGCCCACAACGACGTAATCAGCCTCAGACATCCCGATGCCTTTCACTGCAAGCAGACCTTGTTCAGACGAGTGGCAGTTCAAGCGTCGATCAGGTTAGAACACGTTCTAGATCCTTGTCCATACGCGCATCGCAGCAACCGCACCTGACAGCACCGACAACGCGCTGAGTCCGATCACGTCGATGTGCCCCCTGTGGAACAGGTTCTGCACACTGGTTCGCGGCGCCGCAAGGCGCGGGCGACCTGGAACACTCCGCCGCCTGATCAGCCACGGCGTAGCCGGTGATGTCCAGAACAGCACGGTCGGTCAACATGTCGACCGGACCGGTATCCACCGCAACCGACTTGACGGCCGAGTTGCGTGGGCCGCGCGATCATCTGCGGTGCCGTGCCCGGTCGGGGTTGTGCATGATCCGCACGTACTCGTCGGGCTCGGATTGCGCGACTCGTCAGCACGTTCGCCGAGCGGCTCGCCGAGTTGATCACTGCGCAGACCGGCGCTTCCACCCCCTCGGGAACCGCTGCCGTGCCGGGCCGGCCTGTTGCGGCAGAAGTTCCGCGTGTTGCCAACGGTAGTGATGAGGCATTGGACGTGCTCAAGGTGGCTCGCGCGGCGCGGTCCAGCCGGCCAAGGCCAGCGTTGCGCCGAACGGCTGTCGCTGTGAGCGTGGCTGCGGCCGGCGTCAGTGTGATCGCCGCCGCGTCCGTGGCCGGTCCATCGGTGGTCGCCGTCGTCGCGGCGGGTATCGGCGCGTTCGCTGGTGGTTACGCGTCCGGCCGTGCATAGCGGTCGCTGCCAGTCTTGCGCGACACCGCGGCTTTCGTGCCGTGTTTCCAACGGTTCCCGAAACTCGTCGGTCGCCGAGCCTCGATCTCTGCGTGTTCCGCACTGCGGGACATGGGCGCAGGTCGTGCGGTGGCCGGATGAGACCACCGGAGTCGATCGGTACGAGTTGTCACGGCCGGGGCGCTTTCGACCCACGGGGCTGGAACGAACATCCGTGCTCGACGAACGGAGCGCAGCGAGGATGAACGACGGGGCGAACCACGAAAGTGCGCTGGACCTCGACGATCCGTTCCACCGATCCGTCGCAATAGGACTGTTCACGATCGCCGGAGCACTCGCCCTGGGAACCATGGCATTCATGGTCCTCTACGATTTCGACCTCGTCTGCTTCCTGCTCGACGTCGGTGCATTCGTGGCCTCTGCGATGCTGAACATGGCCATCTTGCGGCACCGCTGGTGACGCACGCCGCAGTGGGCACACCCGGCAAGCTCCGTCCGGAGAAGACCTGCGACCACTGTCAGAATGCGCCGGGAAAGCGAGGTGGTGGCACGATTGTCGGACTCGTGCGTCGCATTGCTGGCTCGGGCGTATGCGATTTCCCTTCGTGTGGTCGAACGCGGCGAACTTCAGATCGACGACCGGTAGCCGTCGTAGTCTTGCCAACTGGGCGGTTGGGTCATCAGCTGTTGCCAGGTCGGCCAGGTTTCCTGGGTCTTCTGGCGGAGGAGTTCGCCCGGCATGCTGAACGGTGGAGCTTTTTGTGGCTTGTCGAGTGCCTGGCCGACGATCGTGTCGTAGAGCACGGCCGAGGCGTGTAGGCGTGGTAGGACCGCATGGATGCGGTCGGCATACCCGGGCGGGAGGGCGGCGAACCCGGCAGGGCCGAGGTCGTATCCGGCGCCGGCTGTCACCAAGGCGATCTCGGGCCGCTTGCGGGTGGCCACCTCGTAGCAGAGGTGCAGTGCTATCGCGTCCCAGACGATCTCGACCCGATCAGCCGGCAGTCCATGGTCGGTGAGGAAGCGAGCGGCAAGGTCGGCGCCGTCGATGTCGAAGGGCTGATCGCCGTTGCCTTCGTTGCTGAGCCCGGAGTCGTGCAGCACGCATCCCAGGAACAGCAGTTCGTTGTCGTAGTCGTGATCGGGTCGCAGGCCCCGCTGTTCGCCGAGGAAGCGTCCGTAGAGGTAGGTTCGCATGCTGTGGTTGAAGATCGCCGGATCCTCGATGCCCCGCACGAAGCGGATCGCGCTGTGCGCCAAATCGGTCTGCGGGAACGGTAGTTCCGAGTAGGTGTCGGTCACGTCAGTTCTCCTGGGGGTGTGGGCTTGCGCGTGCGTCGGGGAGTGATCGCGGATCTTCCGCAGTGCGAGCAGTCCACCGATTCCCGGAATGGCGGCGGGCCACCAGGCGCTGGTCGAGCCGGCAGTCGTGGTCAGTTCAGGTGGTTTTCGAGGGCGTCGGCTCCGGCGGTGGCTCCGCCGCAGTCGTGGATGATCTGGCGCATCCGTTGGAGGTTGGCGTG